>JAXIYS010000070.1:0-32001 GCA_036304385.1 Collinsella sp.
ACGAACGGGCCCTTTTTGAGACTTCTGCTCATAAGTGCTTTCTCCTAAAACTCGGTATCCGAAATTACTTCTTACGGCGACGAATGATGTGCTGGTTCGAGACCTTCTTCTTCTTGCGCGTACGAAGGCCCTTCGTCGGCTTACCCCAGGGGGTAACGGAGGGACGACCAGAGGTGTGGTTCTTGCCCTCGCCACCGCCGTGCGGGTGGTCGACAGGGTTCATGACGGTACCGCGGACGGTCGGGCGCACGTTCATGTGACGCTTACGGCCGGCCTTGCCGATGACGATGTTGGAGTGATCGGCGTTGCCGACTTCACCGACGGTGGCGCGGCAGGTAACGAGGATGCGGCGCATCTCGGAAGAAGGCATACGGACGATGGCGTACTTGCCCTCCTTACCCATCAGCTGGCAGGAGTTACCGGCGGAACGGGCGATAGCAGCGCCCTTGCCCGGCTGGAACTCGACGGCGTGGATGAGCGTACCGACGGGGATGTCGGCGAGGGGCAGAGCGTTGCCCGGCTTGATGTCGGCGTCAGAACCGGACATGATGGTCTGACCGACCTCGAGGCCCTTGGGGGCCAGGATGTAGCGCTTCTCACCGTCAGCGTAGTGCAGCAGAGCGATGCGAGCGGAACGGTTCGGATCGTACTCGATCGTGGCAACCTTGGCGGGCACGCCGTCCTTGTTGCGCTTGAAGTCGATCACGCGGTAACGACGCTTCACGCCGCCGCCCTGGTGGCGGGTGGTGATGCGGCCGTTGTTGTTACGACCGGCCTTCTTGGGCAGGGGCTCGAGAAGAGATTTCTCGGGCTTGGTGCAGGTGATCTCGGAGAAATCGGAGATCGTCTGCCAACGCCTACCAGCGGAGGTCGGCTTAAGGTGCTTTACAGCCATTACAATCCCTTTCAATAGGAATCCGTTAGCCATCGCAGACAGGGATTCGAGGTTCTGCCTCGGGTGCGATGACACCGGACGTATACACGGTTCCGGGCGTGTCCATTTTATACGCCCAAAACCTTGAGCTCTCGCCTCCCCTATTTGGGAGGCATGAGCTCACTCAACAGCAGCGAGTCTTAGGCCTGGTTGCCGAAGACCTCGATGGTGTCGCCCTCGGCCAGCGTGACGATGGCCTTCTTCCAAGAACGGGTCTTGCCGGCGACATAGCGCACGCGCTTGGTCTTGGGCTTGACCGTCAGGGTGTTCACGCGAACGACCTTGACGCCGAAGACCTCCTCGACAGCGTCCTTGATCTGATACTTGTTAGCATCCTTGGCGACCTCGAACGTGTACTTGTTCAGCTCCATGCCGGAGAAGGAACGCTCGGACACGATCGGACGGATGATGATCTCGTGGGCGGTCATTTATGCAAGCACCTCCCCGAAGTGAGCGGCGATGTCAGCGGGCATCAGCACAGCGTTGTTGTTGACGAGATCGTAGGTGTTGGCCTCGTCGGCGGTGATGATGAACGTCTTGGGAATGTTGCGGAACGACAGGTAGGCGTTGACGTCCTCATCGCGAACGATGATGGTCAGACGCTTGCCCTCAAGGCCGAGAGCCTTGAGCATGGCGACGGCAGCCTTGGTGGAAGGCTTCTCGAAGCCGTAGTCGTCGACGAGCACGAGCTCGCCATCGGCCAGCTTGGCGGACAGCGCGGAGCGCATAGCCAGCTTGACCTCCTTGTTGTTCATACGCTTAGCGTAGGAACGGGGCTTGGGGGCGAAGACGACGCCACCGTGACGCCACTGGGCAGC
The DNA here is from genome assembly GCA_036304385.1 of Collinsella sp. Classification (GTDB taxonomy): domain Bacteria; phylum Actinomycetota; class Coriobacteriia; order Coriobacteriales; family Coriobacteriaceae; genus Collinsella. The sequence goes on from JAXIYS010000070.1 coordinate 1,753, forward strand.
ACGGATGGAACCCTGGCGGGCACGGCCGGTGCCCTTCTGACGCCAAGGCTTCTTGCCGCCACCGGAAACCTCAGAGCGGCCCTTAGCGGACTGGGTGCCCTGACGCCAAGAGGCCATCTGGCACTTGACGATGTGGTACATAACGTGGATGTTCGGCTCGATGCCGTACACCTCAGCGGCGAGCTCGGCCTCGGCGACCTTCTTGCCCTCGCTGTTCTTTACTTCAAACTTTGCCATTTAAGTGTTCTCCTTGGTATGACGCTGGGCTAAATGGGCTGGGCCCTTAGGCCATACGGATGGCGACGAGACCATTCTTGGCACCCGGGACAGCGCCCTTGACCAAGATGAGGTTCTGCTCGGCATCGATGCGGACAACGGAAAGGTTCTTGACGGTAACGCGCTCGTTACCCATGTGACCGGCCATCTTGACGCCCTTGAGGACGCGCGCAGGATAGGCGCACTGACCAATAGAACCGGGGTGACGCTGGAAGTGAGAACCATGCGTCATAGGACCGCGGCGCTGACCCCAGCGCTTGATGCGACCCTGGAAGCCCTTACCCTTGGAGGTACCGATGACGTCGACCTTCTCGACATCAGCGAAATCAGCGACGGTGACGACCTCGCCGACCTTGTGCTCCTCGCCGTTCTCGACGCGGACCTCACGAAGGAAGCGGACAGGCTCGACGCCAGCCTTGGCGAAGTGACCAGCCATGGGCTTGTTCACGTTCTTGGCCTTGATGTCGCCGAAACCGATCTGGACGGCGTCATAGCCGTCGGTTGCCTGAGTTTTAACCTGCGAGACAGCGCAGGGGCCAGCCTGGATGACCGTGACGGGAACGACGTTGTCGTCCTCGTCCCAAACCTGGGTCATGCCAATCTTGCGGCCGAGAATCATGCTGATCAAGATATGATCCCAACTCTCGCGTGGTCTTGGGACAATGCGTACACCACCGAGCGTACGCCCCTAGAGGACCACTACTTACACGACGTGCTCCCCAGCCTTGTATTGCGTCCGGACTACCTGACAACCCTATTAAGCAGGCATTTTGTCCAGCCAGAATACTCCCCTGGTTACACACAGCTGTTTAGTATACACGGCTGCGGGCGTATCCATCGAGATTCATATTTCACTCACATTGTTTACGCAGGTAAAGTGCGTGGAGTCGCCTGGGCTTGGCAGAGGGGCGGCGAAATATATTAAGTTTGCTGCTCTACAGTCCTGCGCAAGACGGAAAGCACATTAAGTGCTGTCCTTTGCGTGCGGAACTCGCGACAAACTTAATATATTTCGCCGCCCCTCTGCCAAGCTCGGGAGACGACACGTTGATGTCTGCTTAACTCTGCTCACTCAGCTAATTACTTTGTTGGGGATCCACAATTTGCTGGAGGGTGAACTTGCATTGATGAGACTCGCCTTCTGCTTGTGGCTTTGCCTCATCGAAATCGAAGATCATGATGGCGCAGTTGGGGAGTTTTGTTGGGAGCTCGAAGCCCTCTGGGGCTGCAGCCTTGATAAATTGGCGGCTGGCGCTGCCGTGGCTTACTGCTAGGAGGGTTTCGATGCCATCGGCGCCCATGATATTGGTGAGAGTGTCTACCATGCGCTCTTGCAGCGCGCGGCTTCCTTCTCCTCCGAAGGGGACCAGGTCCTCGCCCGGATCCCAAACGTCGGTGGGAAGGGCGTCGTGGGGGCCTTCCTCGAAGGTTCCATAGCAGCGCTCGATGATGCCTTCGCAGGGCTCGACTGCCGCGTCCGGGCCGAGGAGCTCGCATGCGACGAGCTGAGCTGTGTCCATGGCTCGGCCTAAGGGTGATGAGACCACTTTGTCGGGGACGACGCCGTGGGCTTTGAGCCATGCGGCTGCCATCCCGGCTTGCTGACGGCCTAAGTCGGTAAGCGGTGAATCGCAACGACCTTGGACGAGCTTTTTAACGTTGAATTCCGTCTGACCGTGGCGGAGTAGATATAGACGCTTCATGCTCTCCCCTTCTGTATACCTAGCTTTACCGGCGCAGCCCTACTCGTGGGTATGGCCTACGTAGTCTTCGTCGATAGTGATCTTGGCAATCGACTTGGGATATTCGGATTCGACACGTTTCGCCAGCGCGTGCTTTAAGTCCTCGGCACTCATTTGCAGATCCGAGGGGCGCACGCAGTCGAAGATCACATTGGTGTGCGTGGGGCCCGGCACGCAACGCAGATCGTGAATCGAAAGGCGGCTATCGATCTGTTGAGCCATAGCGTTGATGCGCAGGCGCATGCTCGCCACCTTTGGATCGTCGGTCACGATGGGATCGTAATGGAGCGTGACGATCATGCCGTCCTCGTCCCTAAACGCCTGCTCGATGTTATCGAGCGTGTCGTGACTTTCCATCGGACTGGCTTCGGCCGCCATCTCGGCGTGAGCGCTTGCGAACTTCCTGCCCGGGCCGTAATCGTGAACCATCAGATCGTGAACGCCCAAAACGCCGGGATAGCTCATGATCTTGTCTCGAATGTGCTTGACCAGCTTAGGATCGGGCGACTGGCCCAAAAGTGGGCTCACCGTATCTTGGATAAGCTCAAAGCCGCTCCAGCCAATATAGGCGCCAACAGCAAGGCCGACCCATGCGTCAAGATTGATGTGCGTCACCTGCGAAACAATTGCGCACGCCAGCACGGCGCCCGTGGCAAGGACATCGTTCTTGGAATCCTGCGCGGTCGCATGCAGCGTCTCGGACTCAATGCGATCGCCGAGCTTTTGGTTGAGGGCCGCCATCCACAGCTTAACGACCATCGAAAGCACTAGAACTGCCACCAGGGCAAGCGAGAACTCGACAGGTTCGGGGTGGATGACGCGCTCGACCGAGGACTTCACCAGCTCAACGCCAATCAGCAGCACGAGTGCCGCCACGACCAGACCCGAGAGATACTCGTAGCGACCGTGGCCGTAAGGATGCTCGGGGTCGGCCGGCTTGCTCGCCAGCTTAAAGCCCAGCACGCTCACGATATTCGAGCTGGCATCGGACAGGTTGTTCATGGCATCCGCCACGATCGAAACCGATCCCGAAACCACACCAATGGCGCCCTTCGCAGCACAAAGCGCCACATTGGCGAGAATACACACCACGCCCGTCAATGTGCCCACGCGCGCACGATCGCCCTGCGCGCGCTTAACAATCCACTCGACCATCTACATCCGCCCCCACGGTTCTACTTATATATCTATTGCTCAAACGGATTGTAGTGTAGCCACTTTGTCTCCCAGATACAAAGAGGCCGCAGCCCGCACGGGCCACGGCCTTGGAGCATGACAAAAGAATCGTCCTTTTGTCGCACAGGTTTATGCGCTTACTTCAGCAGCGCTCGCCACTGTTTCGGGCGAATCGGCTCCGTCCTCCGTCGCCTGTTCCTTCGTCGGCACCACACCAAAGCAGTAGCTCAGCGCCGCAGACACCGCAAATGACACACCGCCGGCAGCGCAGCACCACAGCAGGTTCGAGATACCGCCCGTGGCAAAGCCAATGACCATGAGGACATTCGTCATGCCGATGGCATAGGCCGTAACGTGGGCCACGGCTGCAACAAGGCCTCCGACGGCGCCGCCAATGGCCATGCACGTCAGGCACCTGCCATATTTAAAGCCGCAACCGTACAGCGCCGGCTCGCTTACGCCGCCAAGAACACCCGAGATTGAATAGCCCAGCATGAGCGCCTTCTCGTCCTTATCCGCAACGCGGAGCGACGCGCCAAAGGGCATGCCCCAAACGGCGAACGTTGCCATCGTCGCGGCGATCAGGATGCACGAATCCGTTCCCACACTCATAAACTGCGCATAGGCAAGCGATAGGACAACGTTGCTGACACCCGCGATCTTAAGGAACTCCCAACCCGCGGCAAGCCCCATGAGCGTGAGCAGCGACACGATGCCACCGGAATTGCCAAGCATAAACATAAGCTGGCCCAACAGCATGCCCAGATAGCTGCCCGCCGGCGCCGTAATACACAGCGAAACCGGAACCATGACAAGCATGGTCGCAAACGGAACGAACGAAAACGCCACGGCCTTAGGGATAACGTGCTGAAAGAAACACTCCACTCGCCATAGCACGGGCACCGAGATGAGAACCGGAATAACAGTCGTCGTGTAATCGTTGACCGGCGCGGGAAGCAGACCATACACGGAAGTCATTGATGCCCCCGTCGTCGATGCGGCATCGACGAGCTTAAGCAGATCGGGCGCAATCAATACGCCGCCCAGCATCATGCCCAGCTGCTCCGAGCAACCGAGCTGGCGGGCGGCCGCCCAACCAAGATAAATGGGCAAAAAGTAGTAGCCGGCGTTATAGAGCCAACTGTAGAACAGGCGATAGATTTCGGAATCGGCAGACCATAGGCCCAGCATGCCTTCGCCCATAATGACGGCGACGGTGCGGAACAACGCCGCGCAGACAATAAACGGCAGCGCCGACATCATGCTTTTGGACAGATAGTCCACCACGGCCATGGCGTTTGATGAAACCGTCGTTGTAAACGAGGTGTTAGAAACTTGTGACACAGGAACCCTTTCCCAATGTGACATGCGGACTGTCCCTTTGTCACATCGTGCGGTACTGACCGATTGCGCGGTACTTTTGGTAGCGGAGGTTTGTGAGGGTCGCGTCGTCGAGCCGCCCAAGCGTATCGAAGGCGGCAAATGCCGAGGATATGACGGCACCGGCAATCTCCTCATGCGACAGGCCCCTATCGTCGACAATGCCGTCGATGATGCCGAGCGCCAACAGATCGGGGGCCGTGAGCTTAAGCGCCTCGGCGGCCTCATTCGCGCGCTCGGTATCCTTCCACAGGATCGACGCACAGGCCTCGGGGCTCACGACCGAATAGGCCGAGCTCGAGAGCATCAGGATGCGGTCGGCCACGGACAGCGCCAGCGCGCCACCAGAGCCGCCCTCGCCTGTCACCACCGAGACAATCGGCGTCTTAAGGCCGCTCATCTCCACGAGATTCTGGGCAATCGCCTCGCCCTGACCGCGCTCCTCGGCACCGATGCCGCAAAACGCGCCCGAAGTATCGACCAGGCACAGAACCGGTCGACCAAACTTTTCGGCCTGGCGCATAAGGCGACGCGCTTTGCGGTAGCCCTCGGGATGCGCCATGCCAAAGTTGCGGCGCATACGCTCTTTGGTCGTGGTGCCGCGCTCGATGGCGATAACCGTCACAGGACGTCCGTCTTTCCAGCCAATGCCACCCACCACGGCGGCGTCATCACCAAAGTAACGGTCGCCATGCAGCTCCACAAATCCGTCCAAGCCCAGCGAGATCATCTCACCCGCCGTGGCACGATCTGCCGAGCGGGTCTGCTTGACAATCTCGAGCGCGGTTTTTGGTGGCGCCGAGCGCTTAAACAAGTGTCCCAGCTTTTTGCCGCGGCGACCCGTATGCACGATTTCATGCGGTGCCCCCAGGCCGGGCGCATGCCCTTCGTGCAGCGCCAGCAGCTCGCCTACCGTGAGCGCAATCTCGCCACGCGGAACAACGGCATCGCAAAAGCCGTGCTCCAGCAAAAACTCGGAGCGCTGGAATCCCTTGGGCAGACGCTTGTGCATGTTCTGCTCGATCACGCGCGGGCCGGCAAATGCCGTCAGGGCATCGGGCTCGGCCAGGATAATGTCACCCTCCATGGCAAAGCTCGCGGTTACACCTCCGGTCGTGGGGTCGGTGAGCACCGTGATATACAGGCCGCCCGTCTCGCTGTGGCGCCTAACCGCCGCAGAAATCTTGGCCATCTGCATAAGCGAGGTCACGCCCTCTTGCATGCGCGCACCGCCCGAAACGGTAAAGCCGACAACTGGCAATCCCAGCTCAGTCGCACGCTCAAATGCGCGACAGATCTTCTCGCCCACCACGGAGCCCATCGAGCCCATCATAAAGTTAGCGTCCATAAAGAAGAGCGCGGTATCGCAACCGCAGATTTTGCCCCTGCCGCACACAACGGCATCGCGCTCGCCCGAACGCTCGCTCACGCTCTTGAGCTTGTCGGCATAGCCGGGAAACGAGAGGAAGTCCTCTGACGCCAGATTGGCATCCCATTCCTCAAACATGCCCTCGTCGACCGTCATGCGCATGCGCGCGCGACCGCTCACGCGAAAGTGTTTGCCGCAACGAGGGCAGACCTCGAGGTTGTCGTGCAGGCGTGCCTCATCGATCACGCGGCGGCACTCCGGGCACTTGATAAACACGTGGCGCGCGGGAAACTCGGCGCACGACTCGGTCATCGGCCCCTCGAGGACGTTGACCGTCTTCGCTTTTCTATTCATCAGCATAGAGATGCCCCATCAGATCGGTGTGGTACATGCCCGACAAGAACTCGTCGTTTGCCAGCACGTCGAGCTGAAGCTCGCTGTTTTCGCTCACGCCTTCAATCACGAGCTCGCCCAGGGCCGAGCGCATCTTGCGAATGGCTCCATCACGCGTGGGCGCACACACGATGAGCTTGCCGAGCATGGAGTCGTAGTACGGCGGAACTGTCGCACCGGTAAACATGGCGGAATCCCAGCGCACGCGCGGACCACCCGGCACGCGCAACGTGGTGACCGTTCCACATGACGGCAGAAAGTCCGGCGTTTCGGCATTGATGCGGCACTCCATGGCGTGGTTGCGGACCGGCATGTCCTCTTGCTCAAAGGGCAGAGGTTGGCCGGCTGCCACGCGCAGCTGCCACTTGACCAAGTCGGTATCGGTCACAAACTCCGTAACCGGATGCTCCACCTGCAAGCGCGTGTTCATTTCCATAAAGTAGAAATTGCCGTCGTCCGAATACAGGAACTCGATGGTACCGGCTCCTTCGTAGCCAACGGCACGAGCCAGGTCACGCGCTGCCTTGTGCATGCGAGCACGAATGCCGTCGTGTCCGTCGAGGCACGGCGCGGGGCTCTCCTCGATCAGCTTTTGGTTGCGGCGCTGCACCGAGCATTCGCGCTCGCCGAGCGAAAACACATGGCCCTGCTTATCGGCCATAATCTGCACCTCGACGTGGTGGGCCGGCGCGACGAACTTCTCCATGTAGCACTCGCCGTCGCCAAAAACGGCCTCGCCCTCGGCACGTGCTTCAATAAAGGCCTTTGCCGCATCTTCCACGCGCTCGACCTTGCGAATACCGCGACCGCCGCCGCCCGCGCGCGCCTTAATAAGCACGGGGCAGCCAATGCGCTCGGCCTCGGCTGTCGCCTCCTCGGGGCTTTTGAGCAAATCGCAGCCCGGCACGATGGGCACGCCCGCCGCGGCAGCCGTTCGACGTGCGGCGTCCTTGTCACCCATGCTGTCGATTACCTCGGCCGAAGGACCAACAAACGCCAGGCCATACTTGTCGCAGTCGCGCACGAAGCTCGCCTTCTCGGAAAAGAAACCGTAGCCGGGATGGATCGCCTTTGCCCCCGACTTCACGGCACAGGTGAGCACGGCATCGTCGTTGAGGTAGCTCTCGGCAAGACGCGGGCCGCCGATGCAATACGCCTCGTCGGCGAGCTGCACGTGCAGCGCGTCCGCATCGGCCGTGGAATAAACGGCGACGGTCTTGATGCCCATATCGCGGCACGCGCGGATAACACGGACCGCAACCTCGCCGCGGTTGGCGATGAGCACTTTGTCGAACATGAAGCCTTCCTTAACTTTCGTGCATGAGTGCAAAAGACATATCGGCGCGGCAGCAAACCTCACCGTTGACGCTCGCAGTACCCGTCGCAAAGCGGAACGGCCCGCGCGCACGCGTGATGGAGCACACCAAATCCACCGTGTCGCCCGGGCGCACCGGACGCTTAAAGCGCACCTTGTCCAGACTCGTGTAGAACGGCGTCGCGCCGCGCGCCTCCTCATCGCCCATCAGCAGCACGCAGCAGTTCTGGGCGAGCATCTCGCACTGGATCACGCCGGGGACGACCGGGTTTCCCGGAAAATGCCCCTGCAAAAAGTACTCGTCGCCCGTAATCGTGATCTTGCCGTGGGCCTCGTCGCCCACTAGCTCGGCTTCGTCGAGCAAAAGCATCGGCTCACGATGCGGCAACAGCTTCTTGAGCTCTTCTTTGTTCATGGATATCACCTATCCGATCCTCATGAGGCAGCTGCCAAACTCCACGAGGTCGCCGTCGGCCACGCAGATCTCGAGCACCTCGCCGTCTGCCTCGGCCGTCACCTCGTTGAGAACCTTCATGGCCTCGATGATGCAGAGGGTCTCACCGGCCTTGACCTTGGAGCCCACGTGCACAAACGGCTCGTCGCCCGGCGCCGGGGCAGCATAGAAAACGCCGACCATGGGAGCGGTCACCTCGGTGCCCTTGGGCTCCGGTGCGGCGACAGGCGCCTGCGCGGCGGGCTCCGGTGCGGCAGCAGGCATGGCGACAGGAGCCACCGCCGGAGCAGTCACGGCACCCGGCATAGGCATGGGCACGGCAACCGGCTGTGCGGCGCTCGCGCGCTCGAGCTCGACCGCGGTGCCATCGGGCTCCTCAACGCGCACGCGCGTGAGGCCGCGGTCCTCCATAACATCGGCTATCTCGGCAAGTCTTTTGGAATCCATGCTCTAGCTCCTTGCATATCTACGCAGCGCGATGGCGGCATTGTGTCCGCCAAAGCCCAGATTGGTCGAAAGCGCCCAGGTAAGGTCGGCGCGAACCGCGCGATTGGGCGTGTAGTCAAGATCGCAGGCGGGATCGGGTGTGTGGTAGTTAATGGTCGGCGGCACCACGCCCTGCTCGAGCGCCATGGCACAGGCCATGACCTCGATGGCACCCGTGGCACCGATCATATGGCCGGTCATCGACTTGGTCGACGAGACGTGCGCGGCTCGTGCCGCGTCCTCGCCGAGCGCTCGCTTGATGCCCGCCGTCTCGGACGAATCGTTGAGCTTGGTCGAGGTGCCGTGGGCATTGATGTAGAGACCCTCGGAAGGCTTGACGTCACCCTCGGCAACCGCCAGCGATATCGCGCGGGCAATGCCGGCAGCCTCGGGATCGGGGCTCGTGATGTGATAGGCATCATCGGTGTTGCCGTAGCCCACGACCTCGGCATAAATGTGCGCCCCGCGAGCCAGCGCGTGTTCCATGCTCTCGAGTACCAGCACGCAGGCGCCCTCGCCCATCACAAAGCCGTCGCGATTCGCATCGAACGGACGGCATGCCGTCGACGGGTCAGGATTAGTGGTGAGTGCACGGCAGGACGTAAAGCCCGCAACGGCATCGGGAATGATTGCGGCCTCGGCGCCGCCAGCCAGGATTGCATCGGCATAGCCGTGCTTGATGGCGCGGAACGCCTCGCCCACGGCATGGGCCGAAGTCGCGCACGCAGTCACCACGGGCAGGGTCGGGCCTTTTGCCTTGTGGCGGATCGCGATATTGCCCGACGCCATATTGGGAATCATCATCGCAATCATATAGGGCGATGCGCGGCGAGGTCCCCGATCGGCGATCGTGTGGACGTTGTCGACGAGTGTCTGCATGCCGCCCACGCCCGAACCCACGTAGACGCCCAGGCGCTCGCGATCGATGGCGCCCTCGACATCAAAGCCCGCATCGTGCATGGCCTCGTCCGACACTGCCAGGGCAAACTGAACGCAGGGGTCCAGGTGCTTGGCGTCACGCTTGCCAAAGTACTCGTTGCCGTCAAAACCCTTGACCTCGGCCGCCACCTTAACGGCAAACGCATCGGTATCGAAGTGCGTGATCGGGCCGATGCCGCACGTGCCGGCGCACATGGCCGCCCAGGTAGCAAGCGCCGTGTTACCGAGCGGCGATACGGCACCGATACCGGTGATTGCAACTCTCTGTTCCATCATGGTCTCCTCATTCAAGCCGTTGTTCGGCTCTGGTTTCTACATCGCCATTCCGCCGTCGACGCGCACGACCTCGCCCGTAATGTAGGCAGCCGCATCACTCGCCAAAAAGCGCACCACGCCGGCCACTTCCTCGGGGTGCGCCATGCGCTTTAGGGGAATCTGCTCCTCGGTTGCCGCGCGAACCTTATCCGATAGCTTTGCCGTCATATCGGTCTCGACAAACCCGGGGGCGACCGCGTTCACTCGTACGCCGCGTGGCGCAAGCTCGCGCGCCACCGCCTTGGTCAGACCGATGACGCCCGCCTTGGAGGCGGCGTAGTTGGCCTGCCCGGCATTGCCCATCAGGCCCACAACCGAGCTCATGTTGATGACGCAACCGCCGCGCTGGCGCATAAAGGTCTTGGTGAGCGCGCGCGTCGTGTTAAACGTTCCTTTAAGATTGACATCGAGCACGCGATCGAAGGCGTCATCGCCCATGCGCATGAGCAGGCCATCGCGGGTGATGCCAGCGTTGTTGACGAGCGCCCAAATGAAGCCAAAGTCGTTGAGGACCGCTTCCACGCACGCGTTGACGGCAGCGGGGTCGGCCACGTCACATTGATATGCGCGCGCCGTGGCGCCAGCCGCCTCACAGGCTTCGCACGTCTCGCGCGCCGCATCTGCGCTACCGGCATAGACGACGGCGATATCAAAGCCGTCCTCCGCCAGGCCCACGGCACAAGCGCGACCGATGCCGCGCGAGCCGCCCGTGACAAGCGCCACGTGACGTGAGTCGTTGCGCTCGAGCGCGCCGTTGTTCAAGTTGCCCATGTCATTCCTTTCGGGTTACAGCCCTGTGAACTATGCGAGTTCGTCGGCAATAGCTGCGACCTGCTCGGCCGTTTCGCACGAATACACGCGAACGTCGCTCAGCGTACGCTTGACCAGGCCCGACAGCGTTTTGCCGGGGCCGACCTCAATAAACGTGTCGATGCCTTGATCCTGCAGAGCATGCAGCGTGTCGACCCAGCGCACGGCATGACTCACCTGGTTGGCCAGCACCTCCGATGCCGCCTGCGGGTCGGCCGGATAAGGCGCCGCCGTCATATTTGCCATAACAGGAATGAGCAACGGGAACGGCGCGTGACCGGCCTCGATATATGCAGCAAGGCCACAGGTCGCCTCGGCCATATAGGGGCTATGGAATGCACCCGACACCGCGACCTTCATGGCCCGGCCACCAGCCTCTTTTACCAGGACGTCGAGGGTTTGCAACGCATCGGGCGCTCCGGCCACAACCGTCTGCTGGGGGCTGTTGTAGTTGACCGGCCAGCAGTCCTCGCCGGCCTGTTTTGCCAAGCCCTCGACCTGCGCCGCATCGAGCTTGATGACTGCGCGCATGCCGCCCGGATGGCGCTCAGCCGCCGTGGCCATAAGCGCCGCGCGCTCGCACACAAGCTCAAAGCCCGCTCGCGTATCGAACGCCCCCGCAAAGGTGAGTGCAGCGACCTCGCCCAGCGAGAATCCCGCACAAGCGGCAGGCACCACGCCGCGCTCGCGCAGGGCGACGGCGACAGCCAAGTCGTGCACGAACACGCAAGGCTGCGTGTTCTCGATCTGCGAGAGCTCCTCCTTGGAGGCGCTCCGGCACTGCTCACTGGTTCCCGGACGCACCTCGTCGGCGATCGCAAACACCTCGGCAGCCGCCGGTGATGCTTCGATGAGGTCGACGCCCATCGCGGGATGCTGGGCACCCTGACCGACAAACAGAAACGCTACGCTACCCATGCGGACGCACCCTTCAGGACATGCTCGGCGCCATCGACCAGATCGTCGACGATTTCGCGTGCGCTCTGGCGTTCGTTGACCATGCCGGCAATCTGTCCGCACAAATACGAACCCTCTTCGTAATTACCGTCCTTTGCGGCTTTACGAAGCGCGCCCGTGCCCATGGCCCCGAGCTCCTCGGGGCTTGCGCCCGCCGCCTCGTTCTTGGCATACGCGTTGGTAAAGGGGCTCTTGAGGGCGCGAACCGGATGTCCCGTCGAGCGACCGGTCGCACGCGTCGACGTGTCGCCCGCCTTGAGCACCAGCTCTTTGTACTGTTCGGATACGGTGCACTCGTTTGCGACCAGAAAGCGTGTTCCCACCTGGACGCCGGCAGCGCCGAGCATAAAGGCGGCCGCCACACCGCGGCCATCGGCGATGCCGCCAGCCGCAACCACGGGAATATCGACCGCATCGACAACCTGCGGCACCAGCGCCATCGTCGAGGTCTCGCCAATATGGCCGCCTGATTCGGTACCCTCGGCAACCACGGCAGTGGCTCCGCGACGCGCCACGAGACGCGCCAGCGCCACCGAAGCCACGACGGGAATAACCTTGATGCCCGCATCGCCCCAGGCCTTCATGTACTTGGTGGGATTGCCGGCGCCGGTCACCACAACGGGCACCCGCTCATCGATCACCACTTGTGCGACCTCGTCGACAAACGGGCTCATGAGCATAACGTTGACGCCAAAGGGCTTATCCGTCTTGGCGCGCAGCTCGTGAATCTGATCGCGCAGCCAGTTTGCGTCGGCATTCATGGCCGCGATAATGCCTAAGCCGCCCGCCTCGGACACGGCAGATGCCAGCGAGGCATCGGCAATCCAGGCCATGCCACCCTGGAACACGGGTTTTTCGATGCCGAGCAGATCGCAGAGAGGAGACTTGAGCATCACTACTTCTCCAATGCCGCCTCGACCGTATCGACGAACTCGCCGACCGTCTTGGGGTTCTTCTCGGTATCGAGCTCAATGCCAAACTCGTCCTCGACGGCGACGAGGATCTCGACGGTGCCCAGACTGTCGAGGCCAATCTCCTCGAGCGTGGACTCGGGCTTCATCTCGACGTCGTCAAGGCCAGCGGTCTCGCGGATAACGTCGCAAACGCGCTCGAAGGTCTTCTGATCTGCCATGGTAGTTCTCCTTTGTTTGTGCCCTAGGGGCGTTTTTATTTCCTATGTGCGACTACTTCCAACGAAGCAGATAGCCACCTATATCCAGGCCGGCGCCAAATCCAACGAGGGCGATGGTGTCGTCCTCATTCAGTGCGTCGGTACGTGCCAGCCGGTCAAGCGCAAAGGGAATGCAGGCGCTCGAAATGTTGCCGGTCTCGCGTAGCGTTCGAACCACGCGCTCGTCTGGCACGTCGAGACGCTTGACCGCCTGACTCAGGATTCGTTCGTTAGCCTGATGAAATACAAAATGATCGATGTCTTCGACCGAAATGCCCGCATCGCTCGCAAGCTTATGGACCGTGTCGCAGATGGCGTTGACGCCGAACTTGAACACGCGGCGACCATTCATGGACAGCACGCTCGCGCTATCTGCGGAGTCCTTAAACGGCGAGGTGCCGACCAGACCGGGAACGCGCAACGTCTCGACGTCGGGCGCCGTCGAAAGCTCAACGGCAAGGGGGTTGTCTCCCCCAGCCCCCATCACTGCAGCGCCCGCGCCGTCGCCAAAGAGCACGCACGTGGCGCGGTCTGACCAGTCAAGGGCGCGCGTCATCTGCTCGGAGGCAACGACAAGCACATGCTTGGCTCGTCCTCGAGCGATATAGCCCTCGGCGACATCGAGCGCAAATACGAAGCCGGCACAAGCCGCCGAAACGTCGAAGGCTGGACATGTGGCACCCAGGCGCTCAGCAACGGCGCACGCTTCGGCAGGAACGAGATGATCGCCCGTCGTCGTCGAGCAGACGATAAGATCCAGCTGGCTCGCATCGAGTCCGGACGCTTGGAGCGCTTGCTCGCTCGCTGCCACGGCAAGGTCGTCGAGTGACTCGGCGGTGCACACATGGCGGCTCTTGATCCCCGTACGGGTAAAAATCCACTCATCCGAGGTGTCCAGGAACTCGGACAGCTCGTCATTGGAAACACTGCGCTTAGGAAGCGCCGAGCCTGTTCCAAGAATCGTGAAACCCATCACTAACCTCCTTTGAGTTGTTGACGTGTTTACATCGACCAAGAGAGGATAGCGCATTTCAGTCGTTGTTGACGTGTTAACATTAAATTGTCCAAATGCGACAAAGGCTTCACATTGTGTCTACTTCTCGACACCATTGCGTTATTCACTTATTCATTAAGGAGGTAGCAGCCGTTATGGATGCCAAATTAACGATAGTCGACGTAACCGGATCGACCAACGATGACCTGTTCGAAGCAGGAAAACAGGGAGCGCCGCACGGCACAGGACTTGCCGCACGGGCTCAGACAGCAGGACGCGGCCGACGCGGCCATAAGTGGGATTCAACCGCTGGTAACTTGTTGCTCTCGATTGTCCTACGTCCACGTGTTGATCCAGCCAAGTACTCCGGTCTTGCCGCCGTCAGCGGCCTAGCGGTGCTCGAGGCGCTCGAAAAGCAGGGTCTTGCAAACAAGATTGGCCTCAAATGGCCCAACGACCTCGTCGCGCGAGGACGCAAGCTCGGCGGCATTCTGGTCGAGGCCGCACGCGATAACGAAGGCAAACCTTTCGCCGTCTGCGGCATTGGCGTCAATGTGAACTATGTGCCCTCGGAGGTTCCCGATGGCGGCCTGCCGGCAATCGGTCTCTCGGATCTCAACGAGAACGTTCCCGCCGTCGATGTGTTACTCAAAGAGGTCTATCACACCGTCGTAAACGCTGTGGACGCGTGGGCAGAGCTGCTCGACGCCATGAAAGAAAACACCGGACCTCTCGCGCCCGTCCACGGCGAATACGTCACTCACCTCAATTGGATCGGAGAGCACGTTATCGCCCGTTCCCCTGCCGGAGACGAGCTGGCACGCGGCATCTTTAAAACCGTCGATACCTTTGGTCGCGCATGTATCGAAACGGAAGGCGGCTCGCGATCCTTCCATTTTGAGGAGGCATCGCTGCGTCCCTTGAGCGAATAGGGCGCTGCAGCCACCTACTCGGCAGTATTACCCGGCAGTCCAAACCATTATTCAAAACAAAAGAGCCCCGCTACCAACATGGCAGCGGGGCTCTTTAAGCTATGAGCGATATCGCTTAGAGCTTGATGTCGATGTCGACGCCAGCGGGGAGGTCGAGACGCATGAGCGAATCAACGGTGCCCGAGGTGGGGTCGAGGATGTCGATGAGGCGCTTGTGGGTGCGCATCTCGAACTGCTCACGGGAGTCCTTGTTCACGTGCGGCGAGCGGATAACCGTGTACAGGTTACGCTCGGTGGGCAGGGGGACAGGACCGGAAACGCGAGCGCCGGTCTTCTGAGCGGTCTCGACGATGAGCTTCGCGGACTGATCGACGACCTCGTGATCATAGCCCTTGAGGCGAATGCGGATCTTCTGGGTAGCCAACTTAAACCTCCAAAGAGTGCGAGAGATGTTCTCGCGGATTACGTAACAGGGAGCTCGAACTTAGGCGTTCTTGCTCATGACCTCGTCCACGATGGACTTGGGCGCGGGCTCATAAGAGTCGAACTGCATCGTGTAGGATGCACGGCCCTGGGTCTGGGAGCGAAGGTCGGTAGCGTAACCGAACATCTCGCCCAGCGGCACCTTGGCACGGATGAGCTTGCTGTTCTTGCGATCCTCCATGCCCTCGATCTTGCCGCGGCGACCGGAGAGGTTGCCCATAACGTCGCCCATGTACTGCTCGGGGGTCTCGACCTCGACAGCCATGATCGGCTCGAGCAGCTGCGGGTCGGACTTCTTGAGAGCGTCCTTGATAGCCATGGAACCGGCGATCTTGAAGGCGGCCTCGGAGGAGTCGACCTCGTGGTAAGAACCGTCGAACAGGGTGACCTTAACGTCGAGGACCGGGAAGCCGGCAATAACACCGGTGTTCAGGGCCTCCTGGATGCCCTTGTCGATGGACGGGATGTACTCCTTGGGCACGACGCCGCCGACGATAGCGTTGACGAACTCGTAGCCGAAGCCCTCCTCCATCTTCTCGAGCTTGATGACGGCGTGGCCGTACTGACCGCGACCACCGGACTGACGGACGAACTTGCCCTCAGCCTTCTCGACGTCGTGACCAGCGGTCTCGCGGTAGGCAACCTGGGGCTTACCAACGTTAGCGTCAACCTTGAACTCGCGGAGCAGACGGTCGACGATGATCTCGAGGTGCAGCTCGCCCATGCCGGCGATGATGGTCTGGCCGGTCTCGTGGTTGGTGGACACCTGGAAGGTCGGGTCCTCCTCGGCGAGCTTGGTCAGAGCCAGGGACATCTTGTCCTGCTCGGCCTTGGTCTTGGGCTCGATGGCAACGTCGATAACGGGCTTAGCGAACTCGATCTTCTCGAGGACGATCTCCTTGCCCTCTTCGCACAGGGTGTCACCGGTGGTGGAGTTCTTGAAGCCGACGCAAGCGACGATGTCGCCGGCGGCAGCGTCGTCACGGTCGATACGCTCGGCGGCGTTCATCTCGAGGATGCGGCCGAGGCGCTCGCGCTGACCGTTGGAAGCGTTGATCACGTAGGAGCCGGACTCGGCACGGCCGGAGTAAACGCGGACGTAGGTGAGCTTACCGACGAACGGATCGGTCATGATCTTGAAGACCAGGCCAGAGAAGGGCTCGTCGAAGGAAGGATGACGCTCGATCTCCTCGCCGGTGTCCGGATCGGTACCGGTGACGGCCTCAACGTCGAGCGGGCTGGGCAGGTAGTCGACGACAGCGTCGAGCAGCTCCTGGACGCCCTTGTTCTTGTAGGCGGAGCCCACGAAGACGAGGTTGAGCTCGTTGGCCAGAACGCCCTTGCGCAGAGCAGCCTTGAGCTCCTCGACGGTGAAGTCCTCCTCCATGAGGATCTTCTCCATGAGCTCGTCGTCAAAGCTGGCAGCAGCGTCGAGGAGCTCCTCGCGCTTGGTGGCAGCGATGTCAGCGAACTCAGCCGGGATCTCGTCCATCGGCTCGGGGTAGGTCATGCCCTTGTCGTCGGCCTTGAAGTCCCATGCGGTCATGGTGACCAGGTCGATGACGCCCCAGAAGTTGTCCTCGGCGCCCATCGGGACCTGAGCCGCCACGGCGTTGGCATCGAGACGATCCTTCATGGTCTCGATAGCGTTGAAGAAGTCAGCGCCCACGCGGTCATACTTGTTGATGAAGGCGATGCGGGGGACGTTGAAGGTGGAAGCCTGACGCCAAACGGTCTCAGACTGAGGCTGAACGCCGGCAACGGCGTCGAAGACGGCGACAGCGCCATCGAGGACGCGCAGGCAGCGCTCGACCTCGGCGGTGAAGTCAACGTGGCCCGGGGTGTCGATGATCTGGATGCGGTAGTCGGTACCGTCCTTCTTCCAGAAGCACGTGGTAGCAGCGGAGGTAATGGTTACGCCGCGCTCCTGCTCCTGAACCATCCAGTCCATGGTGGCAGCGCCCTCATGGACCTCACCGATCTTGTGGGTCTTACCGGTGTAGTAAAGAATACGCTCGGTCGTGGTGGTCTTACCGGCATCGATGTGGGCCATGATGCCGATGTTACGGGTATCGGAAAGCTTGTACTTAGGCTTAGCCATGTTAGTTCCTTACCTTAACTTACCAACGATAGTGAGAGAACGCGCGGTTGGCCTCGGCCATCTTGAAGACGTCCTCACGCTTCTTGACGGAAGCGCCCAGGCCGTTGGAAGCGTCGAGGATCTCGTTGGCGAGACGCTCGGCCATGGTCTTCTCCTTGCGAGCGCGGGAGAAGTTGACGATCCAGCGGATACCCAGAGCGGTGGAACGACGGGAGTTGACCTCCATCGGGACCTGATAGGTAGCGCCACCGACACGCTTGGGCTTAACCTCGAGCGTGGGCTTGACGTTGTCCATAGCCTTCTTGAAGGTAGCGAGAGCGTCGCCACCCTCGGACTTCTCGGCAACGATCTCGAAAGCGGTGTAAACGATGCGCTCAGCGGTGGCCTTCTTGCCGTCAAGAAGGACCTTGTTGATGAGCTGAGTCACCAGGCGGTTGTTGTAAACGGCGTCAGGCTGAACCTCACGACGATTAGCTGCTGCACGACGCGGCATGTGAAATCTCCTTAAGTGTCTACCGTGCGGCGCTTAGGCGGCACACGGCGAAAGTATCAAAACGTTATCTGGCTTATTTAGCCTTGGGGCGCTTAGCACCGTACTTGGAACGGGCCTGCATACGGTTCTGGACCGGAGCAGCGTCGTAGGCGCCACGGATGACGTGATAACGGACACCAGGGAGGTCACGGACACGACCGCCGCGGACGAGCACGATGGAGTGCTCCTGCAGGTTGTGGCCCTCACCCGGGATGTAAGCAGTAACTTCGATGCCGTTGACGAGGCGAACACGGGCAACCTTACGAAGAGCCGAGTTCGGCTTCTTGGGGCTCGTGGTGAAGACGCGGGTGCACACGCCGCGCTTCTGGGAGTTGTGCTGCAGAGCAGCGTTCTTGGACTTCTTGGGCACGGAACGACGGCCCTGGCGAACCAGCTGGTTAATAGTAGGCAAAGCGTACTCCTTCTCGAATGATTCCAGCTTTCTGTAAAGTGCAACGGCTTGAATCGAGGGGTCAGCATCCCCCTACGAAACACGCAGTTCGATAGGATACGTGCCGTTAGCTGTGCCGTCAACAGACCACGCCGCCGGGCGTATCCCAAAATGAGCACATTTCCGCAAAGCCTACACAAAAGGAATCCCCTCCTGTGCGCGGGGGCGGATTCCCGGCCCGGGCGGCCCGCTGTTTAAGTTTGCCGCTCTACAGTCCTGGCTCGCACGGAGAGCACATTAAGTGCTCTCCGGCTCGTGCGGAACTCGCGACAAACTTAACCCCCGCGCCGCCCGGGCCGGGAATCCGACGTGCTCGTTGGGGCAACGTTCCCTTCCAAATAGGGACAGGTTTATTATGGTCGGTTTTATCTGGGGAAACGTCGCACTCCAGCGTTGATCTGCTCTCATCTGTCGCATGGAAATCGGCGGCGTTTCCATTTAACGCAAAAGAGGCCGCTTCCCCTAGTAGGAAGCGACCCCAAATCTTACGAATAGACGATGGTAAAGGGCTCTTTCGTTTCGGTCTCCCCTGTTGATGTATACCTCACAATTTCAAGGGTTACCGAGACAACTTGATCGACATCAATCAACTTCGTTGGCACCCAGATGTTCTCTCCGCTATTGCGCCCATAAGAAAAATATAAGTTGAACACCCCTGCGTCGTCATCTTCGATAATCTGCTCCGATCCATCCTTGTAGCTGACGGTCAGCTTATTATCAACTGCTTCATAGCCCAAATCATCGATGTGCGTCTGGATGGAAAACGGGCTAATCTCAAGAGGCGAGTCACCGGAGCGGAGTTCCTTTGTATCGACGTACGCTCCAATATTGAACTCGGGTGTCGACGCCTCAAACCGCCTCGCACTCTCACCTTCACCCTCGGTCCAATGGATATTCCAGGTGACAGCATGTTGCAAATCTCGCTCGCGATCCATAGCGGCAAAGTACATCGTGCCATTAATGACAGTATCGCTTGATGTGTCCTTATCAATTGTGCTGCGTGTGTCAGGCCATTCCTCGCCGAACTTCATATCGGGCGTGCCGATGCCCTGCTCTTCTTCACCATAGAGAACAAGTTCGCCTGTCTCTGCTGCTGGCTTGTAGTAGTTAACTCCATTTGGATTGGACAACGTAAACGTCACGGCTCCGCAGCCGTTTTGGTCGATTGCCATCTCATGGATATCGAGCGTATAGCCGTTGCCCTCGACGGACAGATTAACCTCCTGGACTGCACCCTCCAGGCTTTGGGGCGCGATGCCATCACCAAACTCTCTGGTGTAGGTATATTTAGTCCCCGATGAGCCGCCGTTTGTCCAGGTAATGGAATCCCCGTTGCCGTGGTTTCCCCAGGCTGAGGCAAAATAGCTGGAATTGATAACGGCGTAGGCGACCCCTCCGGTCGCCAACACTCCGACAAGACATCCGATTACGGCAATATACAGTGGCTTCGCGTGACCCTTTCGACGAAGCGGCTCGCCAGCCGCAGCATCAATAACACGGTCGGCAAGATCGCTATCGGCTTGGATGGACTCGAAGGCCTGCTTGATTTGATTGGATTTCACGGTCGCCCTCCTCTAGGATGAATTTGAGCTTCGATCGACCGCGAGCTAAACGCGTTCGAACGGTAGCGGCTGGCACATGCAGTAACTCGGCAATCTCTGAGGTCGAAAAGCCCAGATAGTAATAGAGCACGATGGGAACACGGAATCGCTCCGGAAGTCGCATAACGTCTGACAGGACCGCCTTGGTCTCATCCTGCGCCGCCGAAAGCGAATCGGCCAGGTTCTCAATATCCTCCACACGCCTCCATGGCTTTCGAAAGAGCGATTTGCATTCATTGATCGTGACCCGGATAAGCCAGCGACGAAGATGTTCCCGACTTTCAAAGTGTCCATCGCTTTTAAGCAACTTAAGAAAGACGTCTTGGGCAATATCGTCGGCATCGGCGCAATCGCGCAGGTACGTCAATGCGATCCGAAACACGACATCCCGGTGATCTTCGACCGCTTGTCTAAAAGCTTGTTCTTCCATAATCACCTCCCGGTGACGTTAATGGTTCTCGATGAGGCCCTCACCATAGATACGCTCTAGCCGGACGAAATGTTTCAAATTCAAGCAGGAATAACCTACCAAAATAAACCTGTCCCTTTTTGGCAGGTTTTCTTCAACAAAAAAGACCCGCTTCCCTGTTGGGAAACGGATCTTTGGAAGGACGGTTAACGTACTAGGAAATTACTCCTCGTCGTTGTCCTTGGCCTCTTCGGCGTCGTCGGTGTCCACGAGCTGGTTGAGCAGCTCGTCGAGGGAAGCCATGTCCTCGTTGATGGCACCGTTGGCGGGAGCCTTCTTGTCGTCGATCGGGGCGCCCAGGAGCTCCTCGTCGGCGTCGGCGTGATGCGTCGGCGCGGCGGAGGTGCCCAGCAGGATGTCGTCCGGACCATCGGGGCTAAAGACCATCTGCAGCAGCTGCGAGAGGTCTTCCTCGTCGGCAACGTCGTCGTTGTTCTCGAGGATGTAGAGCAGGTCGTGGGCCTCCAGGCCGTCACGGAGCTCCTCGATCGCCTTGGCACCGATGCCATCGATGCGCAGCAGATCCTCCTCGGACTTGCCGACCAGGTCGCCGACCGTCTCGATGCCGACCTCGCTGAACTTGTTGGTCCAGCGCTGCGACACGCCCAGGTCGTCGAACAGGTACAGGCGAGCCTTCTCGGCGGAGATGGTGTGGCCGTTGCGGGTGAACGAACCGTCAGCACCACCGAACTCGTCGTAGCCGGCCCAGTCGAGCTGCTGCGGAAGTTGCTCGTCCAGGTCCTTGAGCTCAACCGGAGCCCACTCGGGCAGCGACTTGGCGTTGGGCGAAGCCGGACCGTCGATGTCCACGTAGCCGTCGGCCGTGCGATACGTCAGCTTGGCGTTGGCGTACGGCTTGAGGCCGGTACCAGCCGGGATCTTCTTACCGACGATGACGTTAGACTTAAGGTCGAGCAGGTGGTCGACCTTGCCCTCAATGGCAGCCTCGGTAAGGACGCCGGCGGTACGGATGAACGAAGCGCTCGACAGCCAGGAGTCGATGTTGGACGCGACCTTGAGCGTACCCAGAATGACGGGCTCGGCCACGGGAGCCTGACCGCCAAGACGGGCAACGCGCTCGACCTCGTCGGCGAACTCGTAGCGGTCGACGTACTGGCCAAGCAGGTACTTGGAGTCACCGGGGTTGGTGATCTGAACGCGACGCAGCATCTGACGTGCGAGCACCTCGATGTGCTTGTCGTTCAGGTCGACGCCCTGGCTGGTGTAGACGTCCTTAACGCTCTCGACGAAGGTGTGCATCGTCGACTCGATGTCGGTCAGCTTGCGCAGGTTGCGGAAGTTGACGAAGCCCTTGGTGATCTGGTCGCCGGCGCGAACCTCGCAGCCATCCTCGATCTCGGGCATGAAGCGCACCGAAGCGGGGACGCGACGCTCGTCGAGGACACGGGTGTGGTCCTCGGAGTCGGTGAGCGTCAGCACGTACTCGGACTTCTCGGGCTTAATCGAGAGGTGACCGGAGTACGGAGCCAGCTCGGCCTCGCGACCCAGGATCTTCTCGTTGACGTTGCCGACGATATCGAACATACGGCTGACCGTAGGCAGACCCTGCGTAATATCGTCGACGCCAGCGACGCCGCCGGAGTGAATGGTACGCATCGTAAGCTGCGTACCGGGCTCGCCGATGGACTGGGCGGCAATAATGCCGACGGCGGTACCGATGGCGACCGGACGACGAGTGGAAAGATCCCAGCCGTAGCACTTCTGGCACACACCGTACTTGGAGCGGCAGGTGAGCAGCGCGCGGAGCTTGACCTTCTTAAGGCCGGCATCGACCATCTTCTGAATGTCGGCGACCTTCTCGATGTAGCCGTCCTGCTCAAAGAGCACGGTGCCATCGGGAGCCACGACGTCCTCGATGAAGCAACGGCCGACAAGGTCGGTGTTGAGGTCGGTGGTGCCGGGGATGATGAGGTTGTAGGTGACGCCCTCGTGCGTACCGCAGTCCTCCTCGCGGACGATGACGTCCTGGGCCACGTCGACCAGACGACGGGTCAGGTAACCAGAGTCCGAGGTGTGGGATGCGGTATCGACCAGGCCCTTACGGGCGCCGTAGGTCGAAATGAAGTACTCGAGCGGCAGCAGGCCCTCGCGGAAGTTCGCCTTAATGGGAAGGTCGATCGTCTCGCCGGACATGTCTGCCATCAGGCCACGCATACCGCCGAGCTGACGCAGCTGGGTCTTAGAACCACGGGCGCCGGAGTCGGCCATCATGTACAGCGGGTTCTCCTCGTCGAACATGTCGAGCATGAGCGCTGCGACCTTGTCGGTACAAGCGGTCCACTCGTTAACGACTTCGATGTGGCGCTCCGTCTCGTTGATGAAGCCCTCCTCGAAGTACTCGTTGATCTGGTCGACGTTGGCCTGGGCGCGATCGAGCAGCTCCTGCTTCTCGGCAGGGATGAGAGCGTCCCACACCGAGATGGTGAGGCCGGCGCGGGTAGCGTAGTGGAAGCCGGAGTACTTGATGGCGTCGAGGATCGGACCGACCTTGGCCTCGGGGTAACGATCGCAGCAGTCCGCAACCAGCTTGGCCACATCGCCCTTGACCATCTTGTAGTTCATGAACTCATAGTCTTCGGGCAGGCACTGGCGGTTGAAGATGATGCGGCCGATAGAGGTCTCGAAGCGCGCGGTCTTGTTACCGGTGACGTCGTAGTCGACAAACTCGTTCTTGCCGTTCTTGACGCGGAAGATACGGGTGCCGTCCTCGTTGATGACGTTGGCGTTCTCGGCGGACACGCGGACCTGAATCTTGGCCTGCATGTCGACCTCGGAGCGGCAGTCATAGGCGTGCAGCGCGTCGTCAAAGCTCGAGAACACGTGGTTCTCGCCCGGCAGACCGTCGCGGACCTGGGTCAGGTAGTACACACCGATGATCATGTCCTGCGAAGGGATGTTGACCGGCTTGCCGGATGCCGGCGAGCGCAGGTTGTTCGCAGAGAGCATGAGCACGCGAGCCTCGGCCTGAGCCTGGCTGGACAGCGGCACGTGGACAGACATCTGGTCGCCGTCGAAGTCGGCGTTGAAGGGCGAGCAGACCAGCGGGTGCAGATGGATAGCCTTGCCCTCGACCAGCACCGGCTCAAAGGCCTGGATGGACAGACGGTGCAGGGTCGGTGCACGGTTAAGCAGCACGACGCGGCCGTCGATGACCTCTTCGAGGATGTCCCACACAAAGGTGGCACCACGGTCGATAGCGCGCTTGGCGCCCTTGATGTTCTCGACCTTGCCGAGCTCGACCAGACGCTTCATGACGAAGGGCTTGAAGAGCTCAAGCGCCATGGTCTTGGGCAGACCGCACTGGTGCAGCAGCAGCTTGGGGTCGGTAACGATTACCGAACGGCCGGAGTAGTCGACACGCTTGCCCAGCAGGTTCTGACGGAAACGGCCCTGCTTGCCCTTGAGGGCCTCGGCGAGCGACTTGAGCGGGCGACCGCCACGGCCAGAGACCGGGCGACCACGACGGCCGTTGTCGAACAGGGCGTCCACGGACTCCTGGAGCATGCGCTTCTCGTTGTTCACGATGATCGCAGGGGCGTCCAGGTCGAGCAGGCGCTTGAGTCGGTTGTTACGGTTGATCACGCGACGATACAGGTCGTTGAGGTCGGACGCGGCGAAGCGGCCGCCGTCGAGCTGGACCATCGGGCGCAGATCGGGCGGAATGACCGGGATGACATCCAAGATCATGTTCGCGGGGCTGTTGCCGCCCTTCAGGAAGGCGTCAACGACCTCGAGGCGCTTAACGGCCTTCTCGCGCTTCTGCTTCTGGGAGTCCTCGTCGGCGATGATGGCCTTGAGCTTCTCGGCCTCGGAGGGGAGGTCGATGGCAGCGAGCAGGTCGCGGACGGCCTCGGCACCCATGCCACCCTTGAAGTACATGGAGTAGTAACGGGTCATCTCACGGAACAGCGGCTCATCGGAAATGAGGTCGCGCTCGCTGAGCTTCATGAAGGCGTTGAAGGCGTCCGTGCGGAGCTGCTTCTCGTCCTTGCACTCTTCCTCGATGTCGACAATGCCGGAGGCGATCTCCTCGGGGGTCAGCGGCTCCTCGTCGGAGAACTCGTCAAAGTTCTCGGGGTTGCCCTGCTCCTTGAGGGACTCGATCTGGCGGGCGCACTCGGCATCGATCTCTTCCAGATCGGCGGCGAGCTCCTCGCGCAGGTCGTCAGCGTCGGCCTCGCGAGCCTCGTAGTCGACCTCGGTGATGATGTAGCTGGCAAAGTACAGAACCTTCTCGAGGTCCTTGGACTTGATGTCGAGCATACGGCTCATCGGGAAGCTCGTAGGGCTCTTGAAGTACCAGATGTGGGACACGGGAGCGGCAAGCTCGATGTGGCCCATGCGGTCGCGACGCACCTTGGCCGAGGTGACCTCGACGCCGCAGCGCTCGCAGACGATGCCCTTAAAGCGGATGCCCTTGTACTTGCCGCAGGAGCACTCCCAGTCCTTGGCGGGACCGAAGATCTTCTCGCAGAACAGGCCGTCCTTCTCGGGCTTGAGGGTACGGTAATTGATGGTCTCCGGCTTCTTGACCTCACCGTGCGACCAGGAACGGATCTGGTCGGCGGAGGCAAGGGAGATCTTTACCGAGTCAAAATCAGTAGCTTCGAAATCTGCCACAGTCAACTACTCCTTATCAGTGGTCGTGGCGGCGACAGCCTCGGGTGCCTCGGCGGTCTCGGCATCCTCGGCCTCGACGTCGGCGTCAACGCCGGCGAGCGCAGCCAGGTCGTCGAGAGCAGAGGTCTCCTCGGCGGTCACAGGGGCGGAGGCGTCCTCGTCGGCATCGTGCATGGGCTCGATGTCCAGTGCGAGGGAGCGAATCTCCTTGACGAGAACCTTGAAGGACTCGGGGATACCCGGGACCGGGACGTTCTCGCCCTTGACGATGGACTCGTAGGTCTTGACGCGGCCCACGGTATCGTCGGACTTGACGGTCAGGATCTCCTGCAGGACGTTGGAAGCACCGTAAGCGTACAGTGCCCAAACTTCCATCTCGCCGAAGCGCTGACCGCCGAACTGAGCCTTGCCGCCCAGAGGCTGCTGGGTAACCAGGCTGTAAGGGCCGGTCGAGCGGGCGTGGATCTTGTCGTCGACCATGTGGCCGAGTTTGAGGATGTAGGACGTACCCACGGTAATGGGCTCGCGGAACTCCTCGCCGGTGCGGCCGTCGAACAGACGGGTCTTGCCGCGCTCGTCAAGCTGGGTGACGAACTCGGGGCGCATGTGATCGCCAAAGGCAGCGGTGGCCTTGTTGAGCATGTTCTTGTTGGCACGACGGATGACCTCGGCGATCTCGTCCTCCTTGGCGCCGTCGAAGACGGGCGTGGCGGTGAAGAACGGACCGGGGACGTACTTGTCGGAGTCGGCCTGCTCGGTATCCCAACCGCACGCAGCAGCCCAGCCAAGGTGGCACTCGAGCAGCTGGCCGACGTTCATACGCGAAGGAACGCCCAGCGGGTTGAGGATAACGTCGATCGGGGTACCGTCAGCCATGTAGGGCATGTCCTCGACCGGCAGAACGTTACAGATAACACCCTTGTTGCCGTGGCGGCCGGCGATCTTATCGCCCTGCTGGATCTTACGACGCTGGGCGACGTAGACGCGCACCTGCTCGTTGACGCCGGGGGCCAGGTCGTCGCCGTTCTCGCGGCTAAAGCGGACGACGTCGATGACGCGGCCGTAAGCGCCGTGAGGCATCTTGAGGGAGGTGTCGCGAACGTCGTGAGCCTTGGCACCGAAGATGGCGCGCAGCAGGCGCTCCTCAGCGGTCAGAGCGCTCTCGCCCTTAGGCGTGACCTTGCCGACCAGGATGTCGCCAGGGCCGACCTCGGCGCCGATGCGGATGATGCCGTCCTCGTCGAGGTTGGCAAGCATGTCCTCGGAGAGGTTCGGGATCTCGCGGGTGATCTCCTCGGGGCCGAGCTTGGTGTCGCGGGCGTCGATCTCGTGACGGGTGATGTTGATGGTCGTCAGCAGGTCCTCGGCCACCAGGCGCTCGGACACGACGATGCCGTCCTCGTAGTTGAAGCCTTCCCACGGCATGTATGCCACGGTGAGGTTCTGGCCCAGTGCGAGCTCGCCGTGATCGGTCGAAGGACCGTCGGCCAGAGGCTCGCCCTGCTCAACGGTATCACCGACGCGCACGAGCGGACGGTGGTTGATGCAGGTGGACTGGTTGGAGCGCTGGTACTTGGCCAGGTGATACTCGTCCATGCCGCCGGCATGCTTGACGATGATCTTGGCGGCGTCGGCAAAGATGACCTCGCCGGCGTTCTTGGCCAGGGTGACCTCGCCGGAGTCCAGGGCGGCGCGACGCTCCATGCCGGTACCGACATAGGGAGCGGCGGGGTGAACCAGCGGCACGGCCTGACGCTGCATGTTAGCGCCCATGAGCGTACGCTTGGCGTCGTCGTGCTCGAGGAACGGGATCAGCGTGGCTGCGACGGAGAGCATCTGACGCGGCGAGACGTCCATGTAGTCGACGTCCTCGACAGGCACGTCGGCGGGAGCGCCGAAGGAGCCGTCGAAGTCGCGGGTACGGGCGATCACGGTGTGCGGACGGACGATCTTGCCCTCGGCATCGGTCGTGATGAACTCGTTGGTCTTGGGATCGAGCGGCGTGTTGGCCGGCGCGATGACGTGCTTCTCTTCCTCGTCAGCGGTCATCCAGTCGATCTGGTCGGTGGCAACGCCGTTCTCGACGCGACGGAACGGGGCCTCGATGAAGCCGTACTCGTTGACGCGGGCGTAGAGGGCGAGCGAGCCGATCAGGCCGATGTTGGGGCCTTCGGGGGTCTCGATCGGGCACATGCGGCTGTAGTGCGAGTTGTGAACGTCGCGGACGGCCGTCGGCACGTTGGTACGGCGGCTGGAGCCGGACTTGTGGCCGGCAAGACCACCAGGGCCGAGTGCGGACAGACGGCGCTTGTGGGTAAGACCGGTCAGGGGGTTCGCCTGGTCCATGAACTGCGAGAGCTGCGAGGAACCGAAGAACTCCTTGATGGAGGCCACGATCGGGCGGATGTTGATGAGCGACTGCGGGGTGATCTCGTCGATGTCCTGGGAGCTCATGCGCTCACGGACGACACGCTCCATACGGCTCATGCCGATACGGAACTGGTTGGCGACAAGCTCGCCGACGGTACGGATGCGGCGGTTGCCGAAGTGGTCGATATCGTCGACCTTGAAGCCCTGCTCGCCGGCAGCGAGGGACAGGAGGTAGCGCAGCGTCGCGACGATATCCTCGTCGGTGAGCACCGTGACCTCTTCCTCGGTGGTGAGGTTGAGCTTCTTGTTGACCTTGTAACGACCGACGCGGGCCAGATCGTAGCGCTGCGGGTTGAAGAGCAGGCCCTCGAGCAGGCTGCGGGAAGCATCCACGGTGGGAGGCTCGCCCGGGCGCAGGCGACGGTAGATCTCGATGAGGGCGTCCTCGCGGGTGAGGGCGGTGTCGCGCTCCAGGGTGCGCTTGATCACATCGGAGTTGCCGAGCAGCTCGATGATGTCGTCGTTGGTTACGGCGATGCCAAGGGCGCGCAGGAACATCGTGGCGCTCTGCTTGCGCTTACGGTCGATGGAGACCATGAGCTGGTCGCGCTTGTCGACCTCAAACTCAAGCCAGGCACCGCGGGACGGGATAATCTGGGCCTTGTAGATCTGCTTGCCCGAATCCATCTCGGAGCTGTAGTACACGCCCGGGGAGCGGACAAGCTGCGAGACGACGATACGCTCGGTACCGTTGATGATGAAGGTGCCCTGATCGGTCATCATGGGGAAGTCGCCCATGAAGACGAGCTGCTCCTTGATCTCGCCGGTCTCCTTGTTGGTGAGACGGACGTCGGTCAGAAGCGGAGCCTGATAGGTCATATCCTTCTCGCGGCACTCCTCGACGGTGTGCGCGGGGTCGCCGAACTGATGCTCGCCGAAGGTAACCTCGAGAACATGGTTCTGGCTCTGGATGGGGCTGGATTCCTTGAACGCCTCACGAAGGCCCTCGTCCTTAAAACGCTCAAAGGATTCCCTTTGAACAGAGATAAGGTTGGGGAGCTCCATGGCCTCCGGGATTTTCCCGAAGCTGACGCGCTTGCGCTCAGTGGCAGTGTATGCGTAGGTCACCAGGTTTTTCCTCCTTCACGGAAATGCTCGGTGGGTTGGCGAGGCATAGCTTCGCCAGTTATCGCAACCTAATAGTTTATCAGGTACCGACCGTTGGGCAAGAAAAGCCTTGACGCGATTGAGTTTTTGGAGTAGCAAAGTTTTTCGACAGAAAAGGTGCAGGTAGATATATGCATATCGAACACCTGTTCATATATTTTCTGTGAACGAGACTGCTGGTGCCGACCGCTGAATGACGGAATGGCGGCGGGGGTTGGCCGGGCGGAAACTGCGTCCCGTTTTGAGGCCTCAAACTGGGTCGCAGTTTCCGATTGAGCCCTGTTTGGGAAAGCATATCCCGTTCTGAGCCGATATTCTGGGTCGTAGTTTCCGCTAGGGGCCCCAACCGGAAAGCGCATCCCAGAATTCGAGCAAATTGTGGGTCGCACTTTCCGGAGCTAAGCAGTAGCTCGCATAAAAAACGGGTGCAGACCTAAGTCCACACCCGTAAATGTCGATGCCCGAAGGCTTACTTGCGCATCAAACCGCCGCGCTCGTCGATGGCGTCCCAGAAGGCGCTGGCAAAGCGAGGATTGCTTGCGGCCATGAGGGCGTTGGTGGCCATCCAGCCAGACGGGGTGCCGGTGTCGTAGCCCGAGAGCGGGTCGATGACGACGGCGTACATGGCCTCGCGATCGAGCGAGCGGGCCATGGCGTCGGTGAGCTGGATCTCGCCGCCCTTGCCGGCCTGCTGATCGGCGAGCAGGTCCATGACCAGCGGGCTCAGCAGATAACGACCGACGATGTACAGGTTGGACGGAGCCGCCTCGGGAGCAGGCTTCTCGACCAGACCGCCGATGCGCCAAACGGCACCAGGCTCGTCGTCGGCGGCATTCTCGAAGCCCTCGAGGGAACCCACGCGATCGCCGGCGATGACGCCATAGCGGCTGACTTCCTCGGGAGCGCACGCGGCAACGGCGATAACCGAAGCGCCACCGTGCTCCTTGGAAACGGCGAGCATCTTGTCGCAGATGTCGCGGTTGGGCACAACGTAGTCGCCCAGAAGAACCAGGAAGTTCTCCCCCGCCACGGCGTCGGCAGCAGAGCGAATGGCATGACCGAGGCCCTTGGGCTCGTACTGATAACGGAAGTCGACCGGCATACCGCCCGCATGGGCGACGGCGTCGGCGTAAGCATCCTTACCGCGCTCGCGCAGCAGATTCTCGAGCGAGCGATCGGGCTGGAAGTAGCTCAGCAGCTCGGGCTTACCGGGCGAGGTAACGATAATGGCGTCGTCGACCTCCTCGGGGTCGAGTGCCTCCTCAACGACATACTGAATGACCGGCTTGTCGAGCACCGGCAGCATCTCTTTGGGCGTGCACTTAGTGCCAGGCAGAAAACGCGTGCCAAGACCGGCGGCGGGGATGATTGCCTTCATGTTGTTCAAGGATCCTTTCGCAGGCGCAGAATACGCCCTGTGCGTGCGGCGCGACGGCCGCAGACCAAATTGCGATACCGAAGTATCTTACCGCCGGAGACATACGTCGCCGTAAGGCAAACGCAATTCTTCAGCAGGTCAACGCAAATTATTGCTCGAATGGTGCAATTTTACGCCCCAGCGGTAACGGGATTGGCACGGCAAAGACAGCGGTGTTCTGCGTGCCGAGCAATGGGAATGAGGGGCCAAAATCAGAACCACCCTTAAAAAGGGTGGTTTGCTCTTAGGGTATAACCCACGGGCCCCGGGCTCGCGTCTAAAGGCGCGGGCCCGGACTTCGTCCAGGC
>JAXIYS010000071.1:0-2471 GCA_036304385.1 Collinsella sp.
GCCCTAGCCGATGCGCGCGTGACCGCCAAGCTGCTCAAGCAGATGATGGACGGGGACTATCACGTGAGTCCGCACGCCCAGGAGATCAGCCAGCGGTGGGGGATGGGCGAGCGAGCCCAGACGCGCCTTACCAGTAAGTGCCCCGAGCTGGGCGACCTTCTGTTGAAGCTGAAGGCGGAGGGGAGGTAGGCCTTTTGAGAACGCCATTCGGTTTGGCATGGCGGGACTGTAAGCGCGACTTCGCCCTGCTGTTTGAATCGAAGCGTCAACCAGTATGGCGAGCTGTCTGGTCTGTCTGCCTACGCCCCCGCAATCCCGCGCGCGGCACTCAGCAGCTCATATTCCCCCTGGCTCCACTGGTGCAGCTCGGCGGCGCCGACGGCATCGCGACACAGATTCAGGAATACCTCGGCTCCCTCGCAGGAGCACTCGCGGGCAAAGGCGCCGAATCCGTCCGCAACGCACTTGCCGTCGGCAAAGAGCTTCCAACTCGACGGCTCGCGCGAGTCATCTCCGAGCAGCTTGATCTGCAAAACGTGCGGGTCGCCGGCGGCGCAGAGCTCTTCCTCGAGTTTCTGCATCGTAAAGCGCATCTGGTGGGAGAGGCTGCTCTTGACCAAAGCCGAGGCATAGCCGTTCGGCTTATCAAGAAGATGCATTCGCTTTGGTTTGGCGACCAGGTTGTGGAAGTTGCGCTCGCTGCGCACAGAGAAATTGTCCATACGGACTCCTTTCATCGATGTTGGCAGGGCCACCGTGCCTCTTGGCCGGTTGGCGTCGGGATCGTGGAGCCAACTCTCTACCCCGACTCTGGATAAAACGCGCCCACTCCTTGCGGGCACGATGGAGTCTATCAGCGCGCGCGGACAGAAATCAAGCGCCGCCTGCGAAATGATGTGCAGACGGCGCTTGATTACGCGGCAATTATTCGGCAAACATCCGGAAAAGTGTCGAAATCAGCCGTATGAAAGTACGGAAAAGTGTCAAATTCGAGCCGCCCAAATTACGGAAAAGTGTCGAAATGGGCGCGTGGAAATCACGGAAAAGTGTAAAACTGCACGTAAACAGGGGTGCGGCATAGCTTATGTTCCAACCTAGCTGTTGGGGTCGCCCTTGAGGGTGTTGATGTCCAGGTACTGGTTGTCGTCCTCTTTTTGCTGCGTTGCCGATTCGGACGCGGTGGGGCCGCGGAATAGCTGGAATCCCTCAAACGCAATCACGCCGAGCAGAGCGATGATGATGGCGATAAAGACAACCTTTGCCGCATGCGAAAACTCCGAAAAGCGCGGTGGTTCTTCTTCGGTGTGGTAATCGGCAGCACGCTCATCGTCGGTGCCGTGGGTATACGACGATGCCGAGGCTGCCTTTACGCTCGCTTGGTTGTAATCGGGAGCGGGCGTGGCAGCAAACGGGTCACGAGAATAGCCGCGCGACGCTTGGCCGTAATCCTCGGTTTCGATGCGGCTGGCGCGAGGCTGTTCGCTCGGGCGGTTGGCGTATGCTGCGGTGTTGTCGTATGCGGAGTCGCGTTCCTCGGCAGCCGCAAACAGGGGGTTTACCGGAATATCGAGTGCCGGCATGCCGCCCGAGGTCTCGTCCAGATCTGCCGCCGCCCAGGAATCAAAGGCAAACTGGCGGTTGGAAAGATCATCCAGGTCCATGACAGGCGGTTCGAGCTCGGGCTCGGGAGCCGTGTATGCCGACTGCTGCGAGGCAGCGTAGCGAATCGTGCTGTCTGCCGTGGGGCGCTGTGCCGCTGCAGCGAGAAACGCCGCCGTCTCGGACGGATCGCTAGCAGGACGGGGTGCAGGGGCGGCTTTACGCGTCGCCTGCACGATGGGACGGGTGGCAAAGTCGTCCGCGGGTACGGATGCCGGCGCGGGCGTGGCGGAAGGTGCGGCCTTTGCACTTGTCTGGCGAACCCCGCCGCCCATGAGTTCCTCGGCGGTCCAGGGGCGGTCGCTCATCACGTCGTCGAGGCTCAGCGCAAAAAGGCCCTCTTCGCCCTCGTCAAACGCGTGTTTCGCATGCCTGACGCCAGAAACGGTGCCTCCGCGGCCGTTGCGTGATGCGTTGCTCGACCCCATCTTGTTCCATCCTTTCGAAATGCTCATATTCATCGATTATATGGAACTTGCCTTGCGGCCGACTCTCGGATTCGTGCATTCCAGAACTCGCGCCCAAAAGGGGAGGGGTGCAGACGCGCTGACTATTTGTCGCCGGCGGCAGCCTTTGCCTCGTTGAGGTAGCTGTAGAAGCTGTATTTGGAGATGCCAAAGAACTCGCAGGCGCGTTCGCTCGACTTGGAGATGAGGAAGGCGCCGCGACGGTCGAGGTAGCCAATGGCGCGGATGCGCTCGTCTTTGGTCATGAGCGCCGCGGGCTTGCCCACAAACTGTTCGCACTCGCGCAGCAGGTCTTCGAGCAGGTCGCCGATGTTTTTGGTAATGGGCTCGGGCTCGGTGTAGCAC
>JAXIYS010000072.1:0-25639 GCA_036304385.1 Collinsella sp.
CTGTCCGCCATCGGCATCGCCGGCATGAGCCGTCTGAACGAGGCCAACGTGCTGGCCATGTCCGGCCGCGCCATCGAGGCCGCCGGCGACGTCGACATCCTCATGCTCGACAAGACCGGCACCATCACCCTGGGTAACCGCCAAGCCGCCGAGTTCATCCCGGTCGATGGCGTCGATCCCGCGGAGCTGGCCGATGCCGCCCAGCTTTCCTCGCTGGCCGACGAGACCCCCGAGGGTCGTTCCATCGTCGTGCTCGCCAAGGAGCAGTTCGGTCTGCGCGGTCGCACGCTCGAGGATAAGGGTATGGAGTTCATCCCCTTCACCGCGGCAACGCGCATGTCCGGTGTGAACTACGAGGGCAATGAGATCCGCAAGGGCGCTGCCGATTCCGTGCGCACCTATGTGGAGGCAGCTGGCGGCGTGTTCTCCCAGGAGTGCGACGAGGCCGTCGAGCGCATCGCCAAGGCCGGCGGCACCCCGCTGGTCGTGACCAAGAACTGTCGCGTGCTGGGCGTTGTGTACCTCAAGGACATCATCAAGTCCGGCGTTAAGGAGAAGTTCGCCGACCTGCGCAAGATGGGCATCAAGACCATCATGGTGACGGGCGACAACCCGCTCACCGCCGCGGCAATCGCCGCCGAGGCCGGCGTTGACGACTTCCTGGCCGAGGCCACCCCTGAAGGCAAGCTCGAGAAGATCCGCGAGTTCCAGCGTGAGGGGCACCTGGTCGCCATGACCGGTGACGGCACCAACGACGCGCCCGCTCTGGCCCAGGCCGACGTCGCCGTGGCCATGAACACGGGCACCCAGGCTGCCAAGGAGGCCGGCAACATGGTCGACCTCGACTCCAGCCCCACCAAGCTCATCGAGGTCGTGCGTATCGGCAAGCAGCTGCTCATGACCCGCGGTTCGCTCACGACCTTCTCGGTGGCCAACGACATGGCGAAGTACTTCGCTATCATCCCGGCCCTGTTCTCGCCGATCTACCCGGGCCTTGGCGCGCTCAACATCCTTGGTCTGGCAAGCCCGCTGTCCGCGGTTCTTTCGGCCATCATCTATAACGCGCTCGTTATCGTCGCGCTGATCCCGGCCGCGCTGAAGGGCGTTAAGTACCGCGAGGTCCCGTCCGGACAGCTGCTGACCCACAACCTGCTCGTGTGGGGTCTGGGCGGCATCGTTGCCCCGTTCGTATTCATCAAGCTCATCGACATGCTGCTCGCGTTCTGCGGCATTATGTAAGTGGAGGTTTGTATGTTCAAAGGTGTTGCATCGCGCGCACTGGGCGTGTTCGCGCTGTTTACCGTTGTCTGCGGCCTGGGCTATACGCTCGTCGTGACCGGCATCGCCCAGGTTGCGTTCCCGTACCAGGCGAACGGATCGCTCATTACGGTCGACGACAAGATCGTGGGCTCCGAGCTGATCGGCCAGAACTTCGAGGATGAGGACCACATGTGGGGCCGCATCCAGAACGTGACTATCGTCGAGGGGGAGGACGGTGGGCTCATGGCCTACGGCACCCCGTCCAATTTGTCCCCGGCGAGTGAGGAGTACCGGCAGCTTGTGGACGCGCGCGTCGAGAAGATTCGCGCCTCCAACCCCGATGCCGATATGGACGCTGTGCCCGTCGACCTGGTGACGTGTTCCGGCTCAGGCCTCGACCCGGAGATCTCCCCCGATGCCGCCGAGTACCAGGTCCCGCGCCTGGCGAAGGCCACGGGCAAGAGCGAAGGCGAGGTGCGCGAGATCATCGCCCAGTGCACCAAGGGCCGTTTCCTCGGCGTCTTCGGCGAGCCCACGGTCAACGTGCTCAAGGTGAACCTTATGCTGGACGGCGCACTGTAGGTGAGGGAGTGGCGGATGAGGGCATGACTGACTATCTGAGCCCTCAATTCCACTCCGCCCATCAGTTGCGGTGGAATACGGACTGTTTTGCCTGTCAAAAGTCTTATCTACTCCGTATTCCACCGCAACTTTTTTGTGAGGGTCGGGATTGAAGGTGGGGAGTGCGAGCGAGTGCGAATGCGGCGGATACTGATACGATAGGTACGTTAGCAACTGCCGCCGAGCGGCTCAAACGAAAGGAAGCCTGTATGGAGTCATCCGCCTACCCGATGCTCTTTAGCCCGATCAAGGTCGGTACGACCGAGGTCAAGAACCGCGTCTTTATGCCGCCGGTGTCCACCAACCTGGCCGATCACGGCTATGTGACCGACGACTTGGTCGATCATTACCGTGCCCGCGCCAAGGGCGGCGTGGGCCTCATCATTACCGAGGTCGTGACGGTCGAGCCCACCTATACCTATCTGCCGGGTGACATGTGCTGCTACGACGACATGTTTATCCCCGGCTGGGAAAAGCTCGCCGCAGCCGTCCACGAGTACGGCTGCAAGATCATGCCGCAGCTCTTCCACCCCGCCTACATGGCCTTTAACATTCCGGGCACGCCGCGCCTGATCGCTCCGTCCTTTGTGGGCCCGTCCTATGCCCGCGAGGCGCCGCGCCCCATCACGGTCGATGAGATTCACGAGCTCACGCATCAGTTTGGCGACGCTGCCGTGCGTATGCAGAAGGCCGGTGTCGATGGCGTCGAGGTCCATGCGGCGCACGCCCACGGTATGCTCGGCGGCTTTTTGACTCCGCTCTACAACAAACGCACCGACGAGTACGGCGGCTCGCTCGACGCCCGCATGCGCTTCTTGCTCGAGGTCATCGCCGAGATTCGCGAGCGCTGCGGCAAGGACTTCATCATCGACGTCCGTATCTCGGGCGATGAGTACACCGATGGCGGCCTGACCCTCAACGACATGATCTACGTCTCGCGTCGCCTGGAGAAAGCCGGCGTCGACATGATCCACGTGTCGGGCGGTACTACCATCAAGCGCGGCTCCGCGATTCCCGCCGCCGGTACGCAGCAGGCCTCGCATGCCGCCTGCTCGCGTGAGATCAAGAAGCATGTGAACATTCCCGTCGCCACGGTCGGCCGCATCAACGAGGCATGGATTGCCGAGGAGCTGATCGAGGACGGTGCTGCCGATATCTGCATGATGGGCCGCGCCAATCTGTGCGATGCCGAGTTCTGCAACAAGGCTGCTGCCGGCAACGCCGACGACATCCGCCCCTGCATCGGTTGCCTGCGCTGCCTGAACGGCATCATGTTCGGCAAGCGCATCTCCTGCACCGTCAACCCGGACGTGGAGCGCGACGAGGCTGGCTACGAGCCTGCCGCCGAGGCCAAGAACGTACTCGTTGTGGGTGCTGGTCCTGCGGGTATGGAGGCAGCCTACATTGCCGCCAAGCGCGGTCATAACGTGGTGCTCGTGGATAAACAGGACGAACCGGGTGGCGAGATGCGCATCGCGGCCGTGCCGCCGGCAAAGCAGGAGCTCACCCGCGTGATCAAGTACCAGTATCGCCGCCTGGCCGAGGCGGGCGTGAAGTGCATATTTGGCACCGAGCTTACTGCCGAGGACATTCAGCGCGACTACGCGGGTTACGAGGTTGTCCTGGCTTATGGCGCCGAGCCCATCGCTCCGGCCTTCATGCAGGGCTTTAAGCAGGTTATGACGGCCGACGACCTGCTGGGCGGCAAGGCTTTCCCGGGTAAGAAGATCGTCATCGTGGGCGGCGGCACCGTCGGTTGCGAGACGGCAGATTACCTGGCCCCGCTGGTCAACGACCTGTCGCCGGCCAACCGCGATGTCACTGTTATCGAGATGACCAAGACGCTCGCCGCCAACGAGGGTGGTGCCGGTCGCGCGGTTCTCATCACGCGCATGCTCTCCAAGGGCGTTCACGTGCTGACCGAGGCCAAGGTGACCGAGATTACCGAGGACACTATCAGCTACGAGAAGGACGGCGAGGCCCACACCATCGCCGGTGCCGATACGCTGGTGCTTGCCATGGGCTATCGTCCCAACATCAAACTGGCCGACGACCTTGCCGCTGCCGGCGTTGCCACCCACGTGCTGGGCGACGCCAACAAGTGCGGCAACATCCGCGACGCCATCGGCGATGGCTACAAGGTCGCCTGCGAGCTCTAGTCGCTCCCTTGGTGCATGGGAGTCAGGTTAGTTTGCACCAAGTTGATGCATGTAAACCTGATTCCATTGCGCCAGTCGATAGCAAAACACGGCGGCCGCCCCGTTTTGGGACGGCCGCCGCTTGCGTTTTATCAAAGAAAGATCATTGTCGAGCCTTAAATGTCTTTTGTCTGTGCGACTTCCGCAATCATGTTGCGGTTGTACACCAGATGCAAATACATCGCGTCGTGCGCTACGGTGGGGTTGCGCGTGGCGATGGCGTCGGCCACGCCACGGTGAGCGCGGATGGTCTCCTCGACGAGGTTGCCGCCATCCCAGGGCGGCTTCATGGAGTAGCGCCCGTACGCATCGAATTGCTCCTCTCATAGATGTGCGGCACAAAGAGCCCCGAGTTCATGCGAGCTCGGGGCTCGTTTCGTTTGGATTGCAGATGTATTGACAGGCGAAAACAGTCTGCGTCCGATATTGAGCCATACGAAAGCGAAATTATGCGTCTTAATTCCGTACGCAAATCAAGACGAAAACCGTTTACGTCTTGGATAAATCAGTACGCAAACGGTTTTCGTCTTATAATACGGTCATGAATAGTACGAAACGAAGAGGTTGTGCATATGGTTGTTAGAGAGAGCCCTACAGTCGAATATAAGGAAAGCGTTACGCCGACGTTTCTTAAAACGGTGAGTGCCTATGCAAACTACGGGACGGGCAAGATTGAGTTTGGCGTTGATGACGAGGGCGTGGCTGTCGGCCTTGCGGATCCGGTCGCAGAGTGTCTCCGCATCGAGAACATGATTAATGACAGCTTGGACCCCGCTCCCCGTTACACGCTCGAGCCCGATGAGAAACACGGGACCGTAATCCTTACGGTTTATGAGGGCCAGGACAAACCCTATCGAAGCAAGGGAAAGGCCTACAGGCGAAACGATTCGGCAACAGTGGAGGTCGACCGGTTTGAGTATGGCAGGCTGACGCTCGAAGGCAGCAACGTAACGTTCGACGCGCTCACGTCGGCTCGCCAGGACTTGAGTTTTCATACGCTCGAGCATAAGTGTGTTGAACATCTCGGCATTTCTGAACTAACGTCGGATATTATGCGCACGCTTCGCTTGCTCGGCAAGGACGGCTATACCAACGCTGCGGCGATTTTGGCGGATAAGAATGATTTTCCGGGCATCGATTGCGTCCGTTTTGGTGATACCGAGGATGTGATCTTGGATCGCGAAGCGGCGACAAATGTATCCGCAATTGAGCAGGTGGACAGGGCGGTAGCTATGTTTGCACGCTACTACCGTTATGAGCGTATCGAAGGGATGGAGCGCGTCCAAACCGATCGAATTCCTCTCGAGGCGTTTCGCGAAGCTGTCGCAAATGCTTTGGTGCATCGGACGTGGGACGTTCGAGCGAACGTTCAAATTGCCCTGTACGATGATCGCGTCGTTGTGACCTCTCCTGGATCGCTGCCCGCCGGTTTGACGACGGAACAATACCTGTATGGGCAGATATCCGTGCTCAGAAACCCCATCGTTGCAGAGGCCTTCTTAAAGCTGGATTACATCGAGAAATTTGGTACGGGAATCGCGCGCATTAGACGTGCCTATCGCGATTCGATCAATCAACCAATTTTTGATGTTCGCGGCGGCATGGTGGCCGTCACATTGCCCGTTACCGATGCCCTTGAAGGGTCCGAGGAAGAGGTCCAGGTTCTCAAAGCCTTGTCGGGCGGTCGAATTATGTCGCGAAGCGAGATTGAAAAACAGACGGGGCTGAGCCGCATGCGGACGTTGGCGGCACTCGAATCTCTGCTTGAACGGAATGCAATCGTAAGGCAGGGAACCGGGCGGGCCACGAAATACGAGCGCTCATAGTCAAAAAGAGCCATGGTACAAGACGGACCCCAAGCCAGCGTTGGCTTGGGGTCCGTTATATCCCGGATGGTAACGGGCCGATTATTGTCAAGTTATAGCAAAGTATAGCGACGTACAGCAAAGTATAGTGAGATATAGCAAGCCGTATAGCGCGCCTTGATTATCAACCGTCCGTATTTCACAGCAACTTATAACAGGCTCGAGGTACCAATTTGGGGTGCAGTAGTGCTGCGCCACGAAAAGGGCCTATCTACTACGTTTAAGCCGCAGGGGTCAACCATAGTCGGCTTTTTCGAAAATCGACAAGCTGTCCTTCGGGCCAGGGTAGCTAAAAGAGCCCCGTCCCAAAAAGACTGATTGGGAGCCGGGGCGTGTCGATGCGATAGTATTACGTGGTGATATTCGACAAACCGTGGGCTTCATCCGAGGGCTTTATGGAACAACGCCAGCATTATCAGAGCCTGCAAGATCAGGCATACAACGCACTGCGCTCCAAGATTATCTATGCCGAGCTCAAGCCCGGCACGCGCCTTTCGGCGATTGGTCTGGAAAAGGAGACGGGAATCGGGCGCACGCCCATTCGCGAGTCCTTTGTGCGCCTGCGTGAGCAGGAGCTGGTGGAAACGCGTCCCAAAAGCGGTACCTATGTCTCTAAGATCAGCATGGAACGCGCCGAAAACGCCTGCTTTTTGCGCGAGAAGCTCGAGAGAAGCGTGCTCATTAAATGTTGTTCGGCTGCTACGCCCGAGCAAAAGCAGCGGCTTGAGCAGATTCTTGCCGAGTCCGAGTCACTCGACCATAGCGAAACGCGTCGCTTTTTCGATCTGGACAACCTGTTCCATGAGACGTGCTTTGAGATTGCTGGCCGTCACATGCTGTGGAATTGGATGAAGAGCGTCAACACGCATTTTGAGCGATACAACTGGTTGCGTATGGTGTCGCAGGACCTGGATTGGGAGCCGATTCGTCGGCAGCATCGCCGGATTCTCGAGGCCATTAAGAGGGGCGATACCGATGCAGCGAGCTATCTGGCCGAGACGCACCTGCACCTGATGCCCGAGGAGCAGGGCCCGGTTATCGCCTTGCATCCTGACTATTTTGAGCTGTCCAAGGACTCGGCCATCTAACTCGTCCCCTACATTAGTTGCGGTGAAATAGGGATTGTTTTGCGGCTCTGATGGTGTAAGCAGTCCATATTTCACCGCAACTGCCGGGGCACATCGGGGCACGAAAAAGCTGCGGCGCCGTTTGGAGGAAAAGACCGGAAGCAAGGGTCCATTCCTCTAGACGGCGCCGCAGCTGTTTTGATGGCTCGGTTTTTGTCGATGTGGCTCAACTGGGCGCGGTTGCCAACCGAGTAAGTAAAGCGGCTCGGGGCGTGTCGCTTCCGTCACGTTCTATCAGCATACAAGACGGTTTTGGTTCTTGTTCGTGACGGAAACGGCGCGCTTCCGAGCCGTTTTAAAAGAAAGGGGGCGAGGTCTAGGGCACGCCCCCTTTCACGATAGAGAGCTAAACCTAGCC
Organism: Collinsella sp.; assembly: GCA_036304385.1. Classification (GTDB taxonomy): domain Bacteria; phylum Actinomycetota; class Coriobacteriia; order Coriobacteriales; family Coriobacteriaceae; genus Collinsella. Next base: position 7,430 of record JAXIYS010000072.1, read on the forward strand.
GCGGACCTTCTTGACGACGTCCATGGCCTCGCGGGCGATCTGCTCGACCTTGGAGAAGTCGCCGTCGGCAAACAGGGCCGGCTTGACCATCCAGGTGCCACCGCAGGCGATGATGGCGGAGGAGCTCAGGTACTCCTCGACGTTGGCAGTGCTCACGCCGCCGGTGGGCATAAAGCGGTGACCGACAAACGGAGCGGCGAGGGCCTTGATGGTGTTCAGGCCGCCATACTGGGACGCGGGGAAGAACTTGGTGACCTTGAGGCCCAGGTTCTCGGCTGCGGTGACCTCGGAGGGGGTCACGGTGCCGGGAAGGACGGGCAGGTCGATGTCGATACAGTGCTTCACGACGTCCTCGTTGTAACCCGGAGAGACGATGAACTTGGCACCGGCTGCGCGGGCCTGCTCAACCTGCTCGACGGTCAGGACAGTGCCGGCGCCGACGCACATCTCGGGCTCGGCCTCGGCCATAGCGGCGATGCCCTCGGCGGCGCAGGCGGTGCGGAAGGTGACCTCGGCGGACTTCATGCCGGCTGCCATAAGGGCGTGGGCGAGCGGAGCGGCGTCCTCGACCTTGTCGAGCACGACGACCGGCACGATACCCAGGGACTCAAGCGTGGTGTAGAACTGATCGAACATGATGTTCCTTTCGATGTGTGGCGCGCACGGGCGCGTGGTTGCCAAATGTGCTGGTCAGGAGCCGATTCTGGATTGGTTATCGGAGGCACTGCTTGGGGTCACAAGCAATTCCAAAACCGGCTGCTCGACCAGTCATGTAGGGAATGCCAGGCAAAACCGGAATGGGACTGGTGGCTTTGCCCGACCGGAGGAATCGGGGAGCGGGCTGCAGAGGTATGGGTATGGAAAACTGCAGTCCGCGGAATGGGGAACGAATTAACGGGCGACGCGGGTGCCACCGTCGGCGGCGTTTGCCACGGCGGCAATCTCGTCAGCAGTCACCAGGTTGGAATCGCCCTTGATGGTGAGCTTGAGGATCGAGGCCGCAATGGCGTAGTTGATGGCAGCCTGCGGGTCAAAGTCGTTGATAAGGGCATGGACGAGTCCGGCGTTGAAAGCATCGCCGGCAGCAACGCCCTCGAGCACGTGTACGTCGTGAGCAGGGGAGAACCAGTGCTCACGACTCTCGGCGTCAAAGAGCATGCCCATCCAGACGGAGCGCTCGACGCAGGAGATGTTGCGGACGACCGAGGCGACCTTCTTGCAGCCGTGCTCGGCGCAGATCTGACGGGCCATCTCGACGTAGGTGTCGCGTTCCTCGATGCCGTGGGCGAGGGAACCAGAGACGCAGGTCATGCCGAGGCCGGCAGGCGCGTCCTCGTCGTTGGCGATGCAGATGTCGACGAGCGGCAGGAGTTCCTTCATGGTGGCCTGCGACTTCTCGGGCGACCACATCTTGCCGCGATAGTTCACGTCGCACACGGTGGTGATGCCCTTGGCACGGCAGGCGGTGAGCGCATCCTTGCAGGCGGCGGCCATCTCATCGGAGACGGCGGGGGTCACGCCGGAGAAATAGAAGACATCGATGCCCTTGAGAATCTCGTCCCAGTCAAAGACGTCGCGCTTGGCCATGTTGATGGCAGAGTACTTGCGGTCGTAGACGCAGCCGTTGCCGCGCTGCGAGGCGCCGACCTCAAAGACATAGGAGCCCAGGCGATCGCCCTGACGCACGACGCGCGTTGTGTTGACGCCGTAGGCCTTCAGCGAGCGCAGGGCGCACTCGCCTAGGCGGTTGGCTGGAACAACGGAGACGTAAGCGGCCTTGTCGCCCTGGTAGGCCAGGGAAAGCGCGGTGTTGGCCTCGGCGCCGCCATAGCGAACGTCAAACTCGGTCGCCTGCTCAATACGCAGGTGATCTTTGGGCGAGAGCCTCATCATGATTTCGCCGAAGGTAAGAACCGTTTTACCCATGGCCGCGCAGCTCCTTCTTACTCGTGCGTACACCTTTGATATGGCGTTGGCACGGAGGTGCCAAGACGGTAGGGTACATCTTTGCACCTCCGTGCCAACGCTCGCCGAAATCGGTTTACGAAATCGGTTTCGTTTCGAGTTGTAGTATACTCACCTACAGCGTTTTGCAACCGAGATTTTTAAAAAAATGCCTAAAATGGCTCAGACTACCGACAATTGGGAAACGGGGTGCGCTATGGCGCAGATGAGAATCAAGGACATTGCCGCCGAGGCGGGCGTGAGTCCGGCCACGGTTTCGCGCTATCTCAATAACCGCCCCGGGCAGATGACCGAGGAAACCCGTGCTCGCATCGCAGCGGTTATCGAGCGCACCGGCTATCGCCCGCGTGCCGCCGCGCGCAATCTGCGCAGCTCGCGCACCAACCTCATCGGCGTGATCCTGGCCGACATCGCCAACCCGTTCTCGAGCGCCATGCTCGAAGGGCTTTCCGCCAGCGCCGCCGCGCGCGGCTGCTCGCTCATGACGGCCATTAGTGGCAACGACTCCGCTAAGGAAGCGGAGTCGCTCACCAGACTTATCGATGCCGGCGTGGACGGCCTGGTCGTCAACACCTGCGGAGACAATGACGAGGCGATCGCCGCGGCAGCGGGACGTCTGCCCGTTGTGCTGCTCGACCGCGATGTTGCCGATGGCGGTGTCGATCTGGTGACATCTAACAACCGTGAGCTGGTCGCTGGCTTGGTAGACGAGCTCGCCGCTGCGGGCAGCGAGCGCCTGTGCCTGCTCACCGAGGCAAGCGACGACAGTCCCGTGCGTCGAGAGCGCGCCGAGGCCTTTACCGACGAGCTTTCGCGACGCGGCCTTGCGGGCGAGGTCGTCACCCTGGCCGACGGTGGCGCCACGGGCGTCGGTCGCTTGGACGAGACCATCCGTGGCTATGCAGGCAAAAAGCTCGGTCTCATTGCCGTCAACGGCCTGGTCTTCCTGCGTCTGACCGAGGCGCTGGCGCAGCTGGGACCTTCGTTGCCGGCTGGCCTCAAGATCGCGACGTTTGACGATTACCCTTGGAACCATGTGCTCTTTGGCGGTGTGACCACAGCCGCGCAGGACACCCTTACCATTGCCGAGCGCGTGGTCGAGTGCCTGTCCGAGCGCATCGACATCGTTACCACTACGGTGGGCGATGCCGCAAAGCTCGCCCCCAAGCGCATCGAGATCCCCGGCCACATCGAACACCGCGCCTCGACCTCGCGCTAATCATTCGTTCGTGACGGCCTGTTCGAGCACGTTTTTTGAGCGCTTGATACGCTTTAACCCTGCGGAAACATTTTTCTGCGATAGTATCTGCGATATAGACCAGTCGAAACCCGCCCGAAAGAAAGGGGAGCGACATGAACCAGCAGAACATCGATTACGTACTCCGCTCTGTAGAGCAGCGTGACATCCGCTTTGTGCGTCTGTGGTTTGTCGACATTCTCGGCCGCCTCAAGAACTTTGCCATTAGCCCCGAGGACCTCGAGGTCGCTTTTGAGGAGGGTATCGGCTTTGACGGCTCGGCCATCGAGGGCTTTGCCACGCCCGAGGAAGCCGACATGCTGGCGTTTCCCGATGCTTCGACCTTCCAGATTCTGCCGTGGCGCCCGAGCCACAACGGCGTTGCCCGTGTGTTCTGCGACGTGTGCACTCCCGATTGCAAGCCCTTTGCCGGCGACCCGCGCGATGCCCTGCGCCGCATGTTCCGCAAGGCCGAGAAGGCTGGCTATCTGCTCAACGTGGGCGCCGAGCTGGAGTATTACTACTTCCCCGACGAGCACACCCCCGAGCCGCTCGACAACGTGGGCTACTTCGATCTTTCGGTGAGCGATGCCGCTCGCGACCTGCGCCGCAACACGGTCCTCACGCTCGAGAAGATGTCCGTGCCCGTGGAGTACACCTTCCACGCCGCCGGTCGCTCGCAGCACGGCATGAGCCTGCGCCACGCCGAGGCCCTGAGCATGTCCGACGCCATCACCACGGCTAAACTCATCATTAAGCAGCAGGCCTACGAGAGCGGCTGCCACGCCTCCTTTATGCCCAAGCCGTTGGCAGGCGAGGACGGCAGCGCTATGTTCCTGTGCCAGTCGCTATTCGACCACGACGGCAACAACGTCTTTTGGGGCGAGGACGACGAGAAGTACCACCTCTCTGACATCGCCAAACACTACATGGCCGGCATCCTGGCGCATGCCCGCGAGATCAGCGCCATCACCAACCCCACGGTCAACTCGTACAAGCGCATCACCACGGGTGGCGACTCCGTGCCGCAGTACGCCACGTGGGGCCTGCGCAACCGCGCGAGCATGGTCCGCATCCCGGTCTACAAGCCCGGCAAGCAGCTGTCCACACGCATCGAGCTTCGCAGCCCCGACCCCATGGCCAACCCGTACCTGGTCAACGCCGTCACGCTGGCGGCTGGCCTGGACGGCATCGAGCGCAAGCTGGAGCTCCCGCCCGAGGCCACGGCCGAGACGCTCAAGCTCACCGACCGCCAGATGGTCGAGGCCGGCTACACGCCGCTGCCGCGCTCGCTCAAAGAGGCGCTCGACGTGTTTGAGGACTCGCAGTTTATGAAGGATGCCCTCGGCGAGCACATCCACAGTTTCTTCCTTAAAAAGAAGCGCGACGAGTGGCATAAGTTTGAGTCCACGATTACCGAGTGGGAGATCAAGCACTACCTGGCGAACTCCTAATCGCGCTGGCTTGTTCCAGTACGATTGAGCTCATTTCTTTGGAGGCCGATATGTCCGAAAAGAGTGCCCTGTTCATGGCGCGCACGACGCGCTTCCACGAGTTTGCCCGCAGCTTGACGACCACCTTGGGTGTCGAGGTGAGCCTGGCCACCCCCGATTCGCCGACTGCGGCGCACGACTTTGACCTGCTGATCCTCGATTCCGATGGCATCCGCAGCGACCGCATCGATCAGATTGCCAAGTGGCTCGACGACCGCGGCGGCGTCCCCATGCTGGTGATCGTCGACGACGAGGCGCTCGGTACCTTGCGCCTGCCCAATCACGCGCATGCCGACTTTGTATGCCCCACGGCGACGCCTAACGAGCTCAAGGCTCGCGCGCAGCGCCTGATGGGCGAGGAGGAGACCGTCGCCGCCGACGATGTGCTCAACATCGATAACCTCGAGATCAACTTGGCCACCTACCAGGTGACGCTCGATGGTGAGCCCATCGACCTGACGCTGATGGAGTACTCGCTGCTGAGCTTTTTGGCGACGCACCCCAACCGTGCCTACAGCCGCGAGGTGCTGCTGCACCGTGTGTGGGGCTTTGAGTACTGCGGCGGCACGCGCACCGTTGACGTGCACATTCGACGCATCCGCTCCAAGGTGGGCCCGCAGATCGCGGCGCACATCACCACCGTCCGCGGCGTGGGCTATCTGTTTAAGGACTAGATTTCCACCACAAAGGGGACAGGCACCTTTGTGGTGGTTTTGACGCGGGTGCGGGTTCCTCTCGAATCTGCAGCAGAACTTAAGCCTTCCTAAAAGATTGCGTTCTCATACACGTTCGCCCGCATATTGGGGTACAACTCAACGTGAACAATGATGGCCCGCCACATGTTTGGCGGGCCTTTGGTTATTTGACGAAAGGATCGCAGCCATGAGCGAGAACGATTCCCAGCGTCCCCAGGATGCGGGCAACGCCGGCGAGACCCAGCAGCAGCCGCGCGTGCAGGTGGAGTCGACGCCTGCCAACAGCAACATTCCCTACGTGCAGGCCTACGACACGCAGACCGGCAAGCCGCTGGGCGGTCAGCAGGTTGTAAACAAGCACACGGTGGTCAAGACCAAGACCAAAAAGCTGCCGATCTTTATTACGGCACTCGCCGGCTGTGCCTGCGGCGCCCTGCTGGTCATCGCGCTCATTATGAGCGGTACGCTCGATATCGGTGGCGGCAAGAATGCCGTGACGGCGGGTGCTTCGGGTTCATCGACGCAAAAGATTACGATTGATTCCGAGGACACCACGCTGGCCGAGGCCGTTTCTGCCAAGGCATTGCCCTCCGTGGTTTCCATCACCGCCACTTCGAGCGGTAGCCAGAATGGCTCGCTTTCGCAGTCTGCCGACGAGTCGGACAACTCGGGCAGCGTCGGTTCGGGCGTGGTGCTCGATACCGAGGGCCACGTCCTCACCAACAACCACGTGGTCGATGGCTATGACCAGTACGTGGTTACCATGGACGACGGCACTACATATGAGGCCGAGTTCGTTGGCAACGACGCCTCGAGCGACCTGGCCGTCATCAAGCTCAAGGATGCCGATGCCTCCAAGCTCACGCCGATCGAGATTGGTGATTCCTCCAAGCTCAACGTGGGCGAGTGGGTCATGGCGATTGGCTCGCCCTTCGGCAACGAGCAGTCTGTCTCCACCGGTATCGTCTCGGCGCTGTATCGCTCCACGGCCATGAGCTCTACCAGCGGTAACACCATCTATGCCAACATGATCCAGACTGATGCCGCCATCAACCCGGGCAACTCCGGCGGCGCGCTCGTTAACGATAACGGCGAGCTCGTGGGCATCAACTCGCTCATCGAGAGCTACTCGGGCTCCAGCTCGGGCGTAGGCTTTGCCATTCCCGTCAACTACGCCAAGAACATCGCCGACCAGATTATCGACGGCAAGACGCCGGTTCATCCGTATCTGGGTGCTACGCTTTCGAGCGTCAACGCGCTTAACGCCCGCACTAACAAGCTGAGTACCGACAGCGGCGCGTATGTGGCGAGCGTCGTCGAGGACGGTCCTGCTGCCAAGGCCGGCATCCAGGAGGGTGACGTCATCACCAAGCTGGGTGACGATGAGATTACGAGCGCCGATGGCCTGATTATCGCGCTGCGCAGCCACGAGGTGGGCGAGAAGGTCGAGATTACGCTCGTGCGCGGCAAGGAAGAGAAAAAGGTCACCGTCGAGCTGGGCTCCGACGAGGAGCTGCAGAACCAGCAGCAGGACGATAGCGCGACCGACACCGGCAACGGCGGTATTACCGACGAGCAGCTGCGCCAGTATCTGGAGGAGCTGCTGGGCCAGCAGGGCCAGGGTCAAGGCTACGGTCAGGGTTACTAGCGAGCCGTATCGCACATATCGAAGCCAGAGGGGCTGTCCCATCAACGTGGGACAGTCCCTCTTTTCTTGTTGATCCGTTGGGGACGGGGAAACAGATCATTTAGAAATGGCAAGGATATGGTTTGATCGCGCGATCCACCCCGGTCCGTCGGCTGCCGATTCGGTGCGGTTCGAAAGGGTTATTCGACCCCATGGTGACCGGTGGTACTCTAGTATCCGTTTGAAATCGAGCGAAGGAGTGCCGCTATGGAGCAATCGAGCCTGTTTGGTGACGGCGTGGACATCGATACCGAAACGCCCGCGAGCGCGGATGCCGACGCACCGACCGACATCCATGCCCAGGCGGCAGCGCGCGCGGCCGAGCTGCGCCATGAGCTCGACTACCACGCCTATCGCTACTACATGCTCGACGCGCCCGAGATCACGGACGCCGCCTTTGACAAAATGCTCGTTGAGCTGCAGGAGATCGAGGCCACCTACCCCGATCTGGTAACGCCCGACAGCTATACCCAGCGCGTGGGCGGCTACGTGAGTGAGCAGTTTACGCCGGTCACGCACATGGCGCGCATGTATTCCATGGACGATGCCATGGATCTGGATGAGCTCGACGCATGGCTCCAGCGCACTGAGGATGCCCTCGGTGCCGGCAGCGTTACCTATACCTGCGAGCTTAAGATTGACGGCCTGGGCGTGGCGCTTACCTACCAAAGCGGCACCTTTGTGCGCGCGGCCACACGTGGCGATGGCACCACGGGCGAGGACGTGTCGCTCAACGTCCGTACCATCAAGGACGTGCCCATGCACCTGTCCGAGCCCGCGCTCGCCCACATGGGCGCCGACCGCGAGCGTACCATTGAGGTGCGCGGCGAGGTCTATATGCCCAAAGGCAGCTTTGTACGTCTGAATGAAGAGGCCGATGCCGAGGGCCGCGACCCCTTCGCCAACCCGCGCAACGCCGCCGCCGGCAGCCTGCGCCAAAAGGACCCCAAGGTCACGGCGCGCCGCGACCTCGCCACCTTTATCTACGCCATCGCCGATACCGACCCGCTGCACGTTCACAGCCAGCGCGAGTTTCTCGATTGGCTGCGCAGCGCCGGCTTTAGCGTCAACCCCAACGTGGCACGCTGCGCCACGCCGGCCGAGGTCCACGAGTTCTGCGCCCAGGCCCTCGAGCATCGCGGTGACCTGGACTACGACATCGATGGCGTGGTCGTAAAGGTCGACAGCTTCCAGCAGCAGCTCGACCTGGGCTTTACCGCCCGCGCACCACGCTGGGCCATTGCCTTTAAGTTCCCGCCCGAGGAAAAGCAGACCGTCCTGCGCGAAATTCGCATTCAGGTGGGCCGCACCGGTGTGCTCACGCCGGTCGCCGAGTTCGACCCGGTGACGGTTGCCGGCTCCACCATCGCGCGCGCCACGCTGCATAACATCGATGAGATCCGTCGCAAAAACGTGCGCGAGGGCGACACTATCATCGTGCACAAGGCAGGCGACGTAATCCCCGAGGTCGTTGGCCCGGTGCTCGATAAGCGCCCGGTCGGTTCGGTCGACTGGCACATGCCCGAGGTCTGCCCCGTGTGCGGCAGCCCCGTTGTCCACGAGGATGGCGAGGTCGCCTACCGCTGCGTGTCCATCGACTGCCCCGCGCAGCTCAAGGAGCGCCTGCTCCACTGGGTGAGTCGCGGCTGCATGGACGTCGACGGCCTGGGCGACGAAATCGTCGACAAGATGATCGCTGCCGGCCTGATCCACGATGTCGCGGACTTCTACCAGCTCACGGTCGACGATATCGCCGGCCTGGACACGGGGCGCACCTATGCCAGCTCCAACAGCAAAAAGGGCGTCAAGAAGGGCGATCCCATTCCGGTAGGCCTCAAGACGGCCGAGAAAATCATCGCCGAGCTCAACAAGTCCAAGAGCCAGCCGCTCGGCCGCGTGCTGTTTGCCCTGGGCATCCGTCACGTAGGAAAGAGTGTGGGCGAGGTCATTGCCGAGCGATTCCTGTCGATTGACAAGCTCATCTTGGCGAGCGAAGAGGACATCGCCGAGTGCGAGGGCATCGGTCCCAAGATTGCGGCGAGCGTCAAGCAGTTCCTGGCCGTGCCCGAGAACCTTGCCGTGCTGGAGCGCCTGCGCCAGGCGGGCCTGTCGCTCGAGGTCGACTTGGGCGCCGCACACGCGCAAGCCGCAGCCGACGCTGGCGTGGCAGGCGAGCTCGCCGACGCACAGCCGCTTGCGGGTCTGACCTTCGTGCTCACCGGCACCCTCGTCAACCGCACGCGTGACGAGGCGGGCGCGGCGCTCAAGGCGCTCGGTGCCAAGGTTTCGGGCAGTGTGTCAAGGAAGACGAGCTATCTGGTCGCCGGCCCCAAAGCGGGCTCCAAGCTCACCAAGGCCGAGCAGCTGGGCGTACCCGTACTGGACGAGGACGCACTCGAGCAGATCTTGGCTACTGGTGAGGTACCCCAGGCTTAGCGCATCAATAGTCAAATTGAAGAACCTCCCGGAAGCACGATGCCTTTCGGGAGGTTCTTACTTTGCCGGAACAACCGGCACCGTGATCTGCGTCACATAGGTCGCGGGGTCGTCGCTGATGATGTCGTCGATAAGGGCGATTTCGCGTTGCCCCGCTACGCTGTCAACTTGTCAAAAGCCCCGCGCCGGTTGAGCACGGTAAACGCGACAACACAGATGGCTGCCGACAAAATCGATCCGCACGGCGACGCGATGCCCATGGGAAACAGCGTGTCGGAATAGGCGTTCGACAGCAGCCAGGCGCCCGGCACGCGAATGAGCGCCACGGCCAGCACGTTGTGCGCAAAGCCGATGTAGCTCTTGCCGTACGCGGCAAAAAAGCCGCTAAAGCAAATGTGGATGCCGGCAAAGATTGCGTCGAAAATATAGCTGCGCATATAGCCGGTACCGGCCGCGACCACCGCGGGGTCCTTGGCAAAAAAGCCGATAAACGCCGGTGCCACCAGCCACATCAGCACCGTGATCAGGCAGCCGTACACTACCGAGATGGTCATGGCGTTCTTGAGCACCTGACGCGCGCGGTCGCCCTTGCCCGCGCCGGCGTTTTGCGCCGTGAGCGCGCTGACGGTGGCGCCCATGGAGCTCGGCACAATGAACAAAAAGCTGATCATCTTCTCGACCAGGCCCACGGCGGCGGCGTCGACCAGGCCGCGATGGTTGGCAATGACGGTGATAAACATAAACGCCACCTGGATGCAGCCGTCCTGCACGGCCACGGGCACGCCGATCTTAAGGATGCTGCCGAGCACCTCGGGCTGGGGGCGCAGGTCGCTGCGCTTTACGTGGATGTTCGTGCGGCGGCTCTTGAGCCACACGAGCGCGAGGGCAACGCTGGCCGTCTGGGCGGTTACCGTGCCGAGCGCCGCACCCACGGGGCCGAGCCCCATGTGGCCGATAAACAGAAAGTCGAGTGCGATGTTGATGATGCACGCCACACCGATCACGTACATGGGCGAGCGCGAATCGCCCAGGCCGCGAAAGATGGCCGAGAGGATGTTGTACGCGGCGATAAAGGGAATGCCGACAAAGCAGATACGCAGGTAGGCGGCGGTGCCTTCGACCGCCTCGGGCGGCGTACCAATGAGCGCCACGATTTGCGGGCATAGTGCAAACAAGATGACGGCCAGTACCACCGAGACGCCCATAAAGAGCGTAATGGTGTTGCCGATGGCGGTCTCGGCGCGGTCGAAGCGACGCGAACCCACGGCGTGGCCGACGATGACCGTCGTTCCCATGGCTAGGCCCACGAGCGTCACGGTAATGATATAGAGCGTCTGAGCGCCATTGCCCACGGCGGTGATGCCGGCAGCGCCGCTAAACTGCCCCATCATGTACAGATCGGCCATGCCGTAGAGCATCTGCAAAAAGTACGAGAGCATATAGGGCAGGGCAAAGACCGCGATGGTCTTAAGGACATTGCCGCGTGTGAGGTCGTGTTCCATGGGCAGGGCACTTTCTGGCTTGGTTCGTTTAACTACCAGTGTAGTGAAAACCCTACAACGATTGTAGAGTCAAGGTTTGTGTCGGCAGTGGGGCGAAAAATAGCCACGCTCCAAGCACGATGCTTTGATCCCTCCGTGCGCCTCATCTCGCCTCAAACCATCACAACATTCGACGTTTTTGCCAAAATCAGGAAAAGCATCGAATGTTGTGATGGTTTTTCTGCCACTCGAACGGGTGGAATCGCTTTCTTGCGCACGAAGGTGTGCGGACCCGTGGGCAGGGGAATAAGGTTGGTTATCCGACTCCATTGGAGGGCTCATGGACTTGCCGATCGTCCTGTCCCATAAGACTGCCTGGCTGTACCACAACGTGGCGCGCCCGTCCGAGCCGCTCTCGCGAGCAAGCAGTCTATACGATGAGGACTCGCTTGCTAACGAGGCGGAGCCGACCGCGAGCCTGCCCAAATTGGGACTCGATGCCAAGGGACTGAGGGCTTCAACGGCAGTTGGGATCGTTGCCGATTATCTGGTCTCGCTTGGTATTCCACGAGAAGAGCTCGATCATATCGATACGCTCGTCAACTTCGATTTTGAGCGCTCGACGCCGGCTGGATTTAGGTGCCACGTGTTTGGAGCGCCGGTACCTCCAGGTCATCTTATCGAGGTGGCAGAGGGCCTTCTAGTGGTTGATGAGGCCATGTGCTTTGTCCAAGCGGGTTCGTGGATGAGTGAGCCCGAGCAGCTGGAATATGGGTATGAAATCTGCGCCCGATACCATTTGAATCATCTGTCGATAGGCGATTATACCGAGATGGGGCAGAGGTATACCGTTGCCGATTTGATTGCTTATTGCAATGAGAACCGATCTCGTCAGGGGGCCATACGCGCGGCCGCCGTGCTCAGGCGCGTGCACGATGGCGCGCGATCGCCCATGGAGACGGCCACCGCAATCATGGTCGTAGCAAAACGTTCCCAGGGAGGGCTGGGATACGCCAAGATCGAGCTCAACCACCGGGTTGATGTTCCCAGCGAGTTCAAATATCTCGCTAAGTCCGGGTATTTCGAGATCGACGTATATGCGCCTGCGAGCGGTACGGGGATTGAATACAACGGCTCGGACCATCTTGATAAACAGCGCAGCGCGTCGGATGCGGAGCGTATGACCGTGCTGAGCGCGCTGGGCTTTAAGATGATCGTCCTCACCGGGACTCAGTTTGCCCATCAACTGCAATTGCATCGGGCAATGAATGCCATCGCGCTCGCTATGGGCCTTAAGTGCGACCGAAGCGAAGCGTTCCAGAAACGTCAGAACGACCTACGAGAATTCGTGATTCGGCACTGGGACGGCGGCCTTTAGGGACGTTCCGGTCCTTCTACGGGGTGCCGTGGGCAGGCAAACCATCACAACATTCGACGTTTTTTGCCAAAAACGGGAAAAGCATCGAATGTTGTGATGGTCTGTGTTGTGATGGTCTGTGCTGAGGATGGGCTTGGAAAGTCCGTTTTGCTCGAAGCGACCTGTCCTGTCGTACGGGTGTCGGCATGATTCTTTCGTGGGGTATTATGTTTTCCGAAGAATAAAACGCCGCGCGAGGGGAGGGCTGCGTGGACGGGCACGTGCAACATGACGGCTTTGGCCGCGATATCAACTATCTGCGCATTGCCGTTACCGACAAGTGCAATTTCCGCTGCATCTATTGCATGCCAGCCGACGGCGTGGCACCCCGCGCACACGACGAGCTACTCAGCGCCGAGGAAATCGCCCGCTTTGTGCGTTTGGTGGCGGGGGAGGGCATTCGCCGCGTACGCCTGACGGGCGGCGAGCCGCTGGTCAGCCGCCGTATCATCCCGCTCATTCGTGACATCCGCGCGATTCCGCAGATCGAGGACATCTCGCTTACCACCAATGGCGCCCTGCTGCCCAAGCTGGCACCGCAGCTCAAAGATGCCGGGCTTAACCGCGTCAACATTTCGCTCGACACACTCGACCCCTCGCTCTTTGGAAAGATCACGCGCTTGGGTCGACTCGAGCAGACCATGGCTGGCATCGAAGCGGCGCTGGCTTGGGGCTTTGAACCCGTTAAGGTCAACTGCGTTGTGGTGCGCCGACTCAACCAGGATGTGGCGGCCCTTGCACGGCTGACCGTCGACCGCCCCATCCACCTGCGCTTTATCGAATACATGCCCATTGGCGACGAACGTACGAGCTCACATTGTGCTGTAGACCCTCACGCTCCCGCGCTCAATCCCGAGCTGTGGGATGCGAGCGATACCGTGTCGAGTGACGAGTTGCGGGCGCGCATCAATGCCGGGGCCGCCGCGGCGGGACTGGGCGAGCTCGAGCCGCTCGACATCAACGACGCTCCTGCCGGCGCGGGTCCTGCGCGCTATTGGCACTTTCCGGGCGCGGCGGGAACGGTCGGCTTCATCAGCGCCATGTCCAATCATTTTTGTGCGAATTGCAACCGTCTGCGCCTGACGGCCGATGGCAACGTGCGCCCGTGCCTGTTCAGCGATGCCGAGTATTCGGTGCGTGAGGCGCTGCGCCGTGGTGATGATATGCAGGTACTTTCGATTTGGCGCGATGCCGTGGCCCACAAACCGCAGGAACACGCGATAATTGAGGGCACGCAACGATTTATGTCCCAAATCGGAGGATGATCAAATGGCCAAGAGCAGGTACGCCGATGCCACCAAGGCCGCTCGCAGGGCCGCAATGTCTGCCCACAAAGGCACGGCTGCGGCGAATGCTGGTAACGCCGACGCGTCCGCACAGCCGACTGCCAGTGCTGCCATCGAGCCCGCCCGCGACGCCCGTCGCGACGAGCTGACGCACGTGGACGCCAAGGGCGAGGTACGCATGGTCGACGTGTCCGACAAGGCCGAGACCCATCGCATCGCCATCGCCGAGGGCACCATCCTCATGCACCCCGAGACGCAGACCATGGTGCTGCAGGACCGCGCCAAAAAGGGCGATGTGCTCGCCTGCGCGCGTGTGGCGGGCATCATGGCCATCAAACGCACGAGCGATATCATCCCCATGTGCCATCCGTTGCTCATTACCAAGAGCAAGTGCGACATTGCGCCCATCGCTCCGGCGGGGACGCCGGCCGAGGACGTGCCCGAGGGCTGGGCGCCGGCGCGCGCGGACGGGCAGGTTGGCTTTCACGTACTGGTTACGGCCGGCGTGACGGGCAAGACGGGTATCGAGATGGAGGCCCTGACTGGAGCGAGTGCCGCGTGCCTGACCATCTACGACATGTGCAAGGCCGTCGATCGCGGTATGGAGATCGTCGACGTGCGCCTGCTGCACAAGGAGGGCGGCCGTTCGGGCGTGTGGGATCGTGCAGAGCGTCAGGCCGCTGCTGTCGAGGCCGTGGGAGCCGCGGGCGACGCACCCGCGAGCGCACCTGCCGCCGTCGCACCCGCAGCTCCGGCACCGGCCGTCCCCGCGATCGCGTTTATCGGCTATCAGAACTCGGGCAAGACCACGCTCGTCGAGAAGGTTATCGCCGAGCTCACCCGCCGCGGCCTGCGCGTGGGTTCGCTCAAGCATCATGGGCATCACGGCTTTGATATCGACGTGCCCGCTAAGGACACCTGGCGCCATCACCAGGCCGGATCCAAGCACGTGGGCCTTATCTGCGCCACGCGCTGGGCGGAGTACGCTGACACGCGCGAGGAGGACGAGATGCCCGCGCGCGAGCTGCTGTCGCGCTACAACGATGTCGACGTGGTGATCATCGAGGGCTACAAGACCGAGGGCTTCGACAACATCGTGGTCGCGCGCTCCGGTGTCGACCGTCTGCGCGGCAAGAGCTCGCTTGACCTAGTCGACGGTCGCACGATGGCCCTTGCCTGTAACGAAGCCCTGGCGCGTCAGGCCTTCGATGCCGGCTTTGCGACCCGAGCCATCAACATCAACGACGCCCGGGCCATCTGCGATCTGATCCAAGACCACCTTCAGGCTTGACGCTGCGCCGGCCCCAAGCACCCCATCTCGCCCCTCAAGCCGTCGCTCGCGTACCAAAGTACGCGTCGCTCCTCTTTCAGGGCGATCTGGGGCACTTGGAACCGGCTCGCTGCGCTGCCATAACATGCCAAAAAGGGATAGGTTTATTTTGGCATGTTTTATCTGGGAAAACGTCATTTCCACCACAAAGGGGCCAGGCACCTTTGTGATGGTTTTTGCTTTGGTAGATGTGTGGGGCATGCCTTACAATCTACCAAGTAGTTCATGACGGGCGAAAAACGGAGAGAAGGGGCTTGATGCGTACTTAATGTTTCATGCGGATAGATTGATTTGACAGACGGTGGCGAATGCCCGCCGTCCGCATTCGTATGAAACAAGGAGTCTCCATGCTCGCCTCTCTTTTCTCAAAGCCTCAATCATCGCTGTCCGCGCAGGCTAAGCACCTGGTGGCAATGCGCTTCCTCATATATACCGGCTTTCAGACCAGCTACTTCATCGGTGTCATCGGAACGCTCACCTATGCAGACGATGCCTCGGTTGTGGCGACATCGCTGGCCGTCCTTTTTATGAACGTATTCGTGATCTTGGGATCCTTTGCGGGTGGCGCGGCGCTCGACGCCTGGGGCCCGTGTCGGCATTTCCGGGCGAGCATCGTCGGCACGCTGACAACCGGCGCGGCGATCATTGCCTTTGGCAGCGCGACCGGCATCGTCCTGCTCGGCGCGGTGCTCCTGGGCTTTGTGATGGGGTTCGCCCAGCCCATCGCCACATCCTATCCGGCCTACCTCACCGACGATCCTGTCGAGCTCAAAGACATCAACTCCGCCATCGCCATGTTTTCAAACGTGAGTATCATCGTTGGCCCCACACTGGGCGGCTTTGTCGCGGCGGCTGCATCGTCACGCGCGGTGTTCGTGCTCATGGTGATTTTTACCGTACTGGCGCTCGCCGCCGGTTGGGGCTTTAGGCCGCAAGGAGGTCGCGTCGCCGGGTATGCGGATGCCGATTCGGCAGAGGAAGGGGAGCGTGCGGGACAAAGCTCCAACCCTAGCACGTCCGCCCGCGCAACCTTCGCGACCAGCATCAAGACGGTCTTTACCAACAGCGTCCTCGCCCTGCTGTTCTGCATTATTTTCCTTTCGAACTTTGGCTACGGTGCCTTCGATCCGCTGGAGTCGTTCTTCTACCGCGATGTCCTACACGTCGGTGTCGAATGGATGGGCTGGCTCTCGTCGGCCAGCGGTCTGGGCGCGGTGCTGGGCGCCGTGGTCGCGCTCCACTTGCCGCCGCTCTTCGTCAGCCTCAAAACGCTGCTCGTGGCACTCATGTCCGTGGGCGTAGGAAGTCTGATTTATGTGGGAACGCCGTACGTGGGCGTAGCCCTTGTCGGCCAGATTGCCCTCGGCGTGGCCTGGGGCGTCGTCAACCCGCTCCACAACACCATCGTGCAAACGACGGCCCCGCTCGAGCAGCTCGGTCGCGTGAACTCGGTCATGGGTTTTGGCAACATGTTCGCCGGCGTGGCCCCGCTGGCGATTGCCCCCTGGCTGGCGGCGACGTTTGGCGTGCAGCAGACGCTCGTTGGTGCGGGCATGGTCGTGACGGCGGTTCCCGCGGCGTTGCTGCTGTTTGGACGCCGACATTTTGATCGTGCCGCAAGGCAGTAAAAACCATCACAACATTCGATGAAAATCGCGATTTTGCCGAAAAACGTCGAATGTTGTGATGGTTTGCGCCCCGGGCCAGGCCACCCTTCGGGTTCGGCCACCACAAAAGGGGCCAGGCTCCTTTGTGGTGGCTTTTGCTTTGACGGGCCGCGCCTGCGCCTTGGTATACCATGTACACCATTTCCGACCACATTCAGCACCGCCGTACAACCCAGAAAGGCCCCCATGGACACCACCTTCAGCCACATCAAAGCCGTGTTCTGCGATATTGACGGCACGCTGCTCACGAGCCAGCACACGGTGTCCCCGCGCACCGTGGCGGCGATCCGCGCCCTGCGCGAGCGCGGCGTGCTCTTTGGCCTGTGTACCGGGCGCGACGCACACGCGACCGAGGCCATGTACGAGCTCTGGGGCATCGAAGGCCTGGTGGACGTGCTCGTGGGTTGCGGTGGCGCCGAGGTCGTCGACCGTGCGCACGGCATCAACGAGCTGAGCTACCCGCTGCCGGGCGAGACCGTCGCGCGCATCTGCGAGCACATGGCAGATCTGCCGGCAACGCCCGTTTGCCCTCGGGACGGCGTGCTCTATGTGCCCGAGAGCAATGCGTGCGTCGAGCACCTGTCGCGTGTCGACGGCGTTCCCTACAAGGTGGTCGACTTTGCCGAGTTTTTGCGCGAGCCGCAGCCCAAGGTGATGTTTACCATGGCGCCCGAGGCGATGCCGCAGGTCATCAAGCGGGCGTCGACGTTTGCCGACGCCACCGTCAAGGCGGCGGCTCTGCAAACCACGCAGCGGCTCTACGAGTTCATGGATCCGCACGTGTCCAAGACGCGCGGCCTTGTGCGCGTGGCGGAGCTCAACGACATGGAGCTCCAGGACATCTGCGTGTTTGGCGATGCCGACAACGACACCTGCATGGTGGCCGACGCCGGCGTGGGCGTGGCCATGGCAAATGGTAGCGATGCCACCCGTGCCGCCGCCGATTTTGTAACCGCCAGCAACGACAAAGACGGCATCGCGATCTTTATCGAGGAGCATCTGCTGTAGCGCCGGGGGAGAACCACCACGAAGGGGCAGGTACCTTTGTGGTGGCCTCAGGCGATTTGGGCGAATTGATACCGAAAATCTGCGCGCAAATTCAAATATGGTTGTCTGAGCATTACGCTTCTAACCGCCGATGGGTTAAAGATATTCTCATCAGTTTGGTAGGATATTCCTTCCGGTTGATGACCTACTGCTCACGGTCGATTTTCGACCGTGAGCGGGATGTTTGCTATTGAGCAAAAATTTGTGCAAAAAAATCTAATGCCATTAAAAAATGATGTGCAACTAAATTACCAGTAGAAACAAAAAATAGATAGCGAATAAACGAAGGTAAATCTGAGCAAATGTCAAGAGAATTGAGAATCCGCTACAAAAAGGTTGATTTCCGATCTCAGCCGAACACATTGAGCAAATAGGCCATTCCCGCAGCTAGCCGAACGCCCCCGCGGCCCCTCCTGGGGTCCGGGGGCGGCATTTCCCCAGTTGAAGGAACGGTGGAGATGTGTTTCGA
>JAXIYS010000073.1:0-5507 GCA_036304385.1 Collinsella sp.
CCGTGGTGGGGTTGGTCGAGAAGATGTTGCGCTGGGCAATGGGGTCGACGACGCCCTCGGAAGCCTTAAACTCATCGGCATACATAAGCCAAGCGATTACGGCGCCCACAAAGCCGCCGAGCATATCGGCAATCATGAAGGGGATGCAGCTGCTCCACGGCACCAGGCCTACGATGCACTGGGCAAGCACCATAGCCGGGTTCATGCACACGGCGCCGCCAAAGACAAACAGGCAGACCGAGATGCCAAAAGACCAGGTGGTGATGGCAAACATATGGCCGGAGCCATGATACTTGGTGCCCTTGAGCACGGTATCGCAGTGCACGCCCACGCCAAAGATGATCATGAGGGCCGTTGCGCCGAATTCGCAGAGGAGTTTGGTAAGCATAAAACCTTATCTTTCTTGTCGGTTATAAACGATTCGTTTAGGCCGCGCACTAGTGCTGCGCGACAACAACGCCCAGACCATCGGGAATAACTGCTACCTTGGCATCGGCACCCTTCATCTCAAAGGCGAGCTTGAGCGCCTCCTCGATAGTGTTGACCGGCGTCATGTGCATATCCTTGAGCATCTGGTGATCGCACAGGTCGGTGACCATGATCACAGGGTGATGCGCCAGAATGCGGGCGAAGATTTGGCTCGTCCACTGATCGGGCAGGGTCTCGTCCTTAGGACGATCGATGCAGGCGCGCTCAAACTCCGCCGGATCGTTGTCGGCGATGTTGTGATAGAAGCCCTCGCCACCGTGACCGTCGGCACAACCGGCGACGTCGATGATCACGCCACCCTCGGGAAGCGTAGCCTCGGCAGAGCACATGCCCTTCACGGCCTGGTAGATGTTCTGGTCGAGCGGGTAGCCGCCGTTGGTGGTGATGGCGATCTCGCACTCGACGGGCTCAACGCCGGCAAGGCTCTTCACGAACTCGCAGCCAGCCTCGTGTGCCTTGTGGATGTCGCCGGCAAAGGAGCCAATGACCTCGTGCTTGCCGTTGAGCACAACGTTCAGCACAAAGGCAAGGTGAGCCATCTCGGCAGCGGCAAACATGTCCTCGCTCACGTGGTTGTGGCACAGGTTGCCAGCACGCGAATGGAAATCGTTCACAAACTGACCGTTGTGGTTGTACATGATGGTCTTGTAGCTGGCGATGCCAGGCAGGACGGACTTGCGGCTACCAGAGAAACCAGCAAAGAAGTGCGGCTCAATAAAGCCCTCGGCAAGCAGCAAATCGCAATCGGCGGCAATCTTGTTGATGATGCACTCGCCACCAGAAGGCAGGGTGCCGATCTTTTTCATCATGCTGTCATCAGTCGCGACGTGCATAACGATTTCCTCGTTGGCAACGATCTCCTCGCCGTACTTGTTGACGAGCTCCTCGTGCGTCGACGGACGGTGCATACCCGTAGCAACCAAAATACGCACACGAGCCTCGGGCGCAGCGGAGTGGATGTGATGCAGCAGAATAGGCATCGTCACACGCGAGGGAACGGGACGCGTATGGTCGGAGCTAATGATGACAATATCCTTCTTGCCAGCACAAAGCTCCTCGAGCGAAGGCGAGCCATAAGGGTTGGCAAGCGACTCCTCTACCAGCTCTTCCTGCGATTTCGTGGTCTTAAACTCGTTTTGATGACCCTCCATCACACCAGCGAAGTTCTTATCCTCGAGCTCCAGATGCAACGTCTTGTGGTCAAACGGCAGTTCACATTCAAACAATGACGAGCGCCCTCTTCCTTTCAACTGACACACTAGATAAACCGTTGGAAGGATACGCCGCTCACCGAAAAACGCCACCGTCCACCGAGTCATTAACACAACGTTCATATTTGACCCACAACAAAACGGCCGCGACTCCAAACGAGACCGCGGCAGCTTGTAAAAGACACTATGGACAGGATGGCTTACACAGCGCCGAGACAAACATCAGTCCTGTGGCATGCGCGTGTAAGCTATCTTGCATAAATTAGTCAATAAACAGCATAGAATGACGCATGGGTTTCATGCCGTAACAGGGTAGCCCCATCCGGAGCGTGCATTTTTGCGAGTATTCAGCATCGCGAGATAAGTCTATAGGGCTAAAAGCCTATCGAGAGCTAAGAAGCCTCCATGACTCTTGCCTTCGAGGCAGCATGCAGTAAGAAACCATCCATATTTGAACATAGCCAAGGTCCAATTGTCGTGCAAAAGCATCAACAGGGACCGCAAACGCCACCTATGGTCCTATACATCAATCATTGGCTGCTGAAAACTCCGTTTTTTGCACGTCGCCCCAAGCACCACCCTCACCCAGCAGCAATCCGCCGAAGACCGGACATCGTAGGGGCCGCCGTTTGTTTTCTTTCCGGCGCATTCCGCAGGACGCAAGAAGCCCTCGCCGCACGAAGTGCGCAGCGAGGGCTTCTTGCATGTCCGAGGACGTGCCTAAAAGTAAACTAATGGCGGACCCGGACGACTACAGGGCTATCGATTACCCCGTGTTCTGCAATCCTGCCGAGACGCCGGTCACAGTCGAAAGAATCAGGCTCATGTACTCGGCCTTCTTCTCCTCAGCCATCTCGTCCTGGTTCATACGCACCTCGCGAAGGGCGCGAACCTGGGCGATAGACAGGGCGTCGACATAGGGGTTACGCACGCGGACAGCGCAGCCAAGCGCGCGGCGGCGCTGCAACGGCCATTCATCACCGACGATGGCAAGGACCCACTTACGCGTGAGCTGCATCTCGGTGAAGACCTTCTCGGACAGATCCTGGCGATCGCCCAGGTGCAGATACATCTTGGCGATGCGCTGGTCGGTCTTGGCGATCGACATCTCAATGTTGTCGATAAAGGTGCGGAAGAACGGCCACTCCTGGTAGGCAGCCTTGAGCTGGTCAAGGTCGCCCAACTGCTCGCAGGCGGTGCCCAGGCCGTACCAAGCGGCCAGGTTAATGCGCGCCTGGCTCCAGCTGAAGATCCACGGAATGGTACGCAGGTCGTCGAGCGACTTGGCGCCCAAGCCACGCTTGGCGGGACGCGAGCCGATCGGCAGCAGACCGACCTCGGTCAGCGGCGTCACGGTCGAGAACCACGGCGTAAAGTCCTCGGTGTTCAGCAGGTCCAGATAGCGCTCGTGGCTTGCGGCGTTGAGCTTCTCGGCCATATCCCAGAACTTCTGCGTGGTCTCGGTGTTGGTCTTCTCGACACTCGGGGCCGACTGCAAAAGCGTTGCGGCGGCAACGGACTCAACATGGCGCTGAGCCAGCGTGCGGTTGCCGTAACGGGCAAAGATGACCTCGCCCTGCTCGGTGAGCTTAAAGAAGCAGTTGACCGAACCCTTGGGCTGCGCCAGCACGGCCTTGTTGGCCGGGCCGCCGCCACGGCCCACGGCACCGCCGCGACCGTGCATGAGCACCAGGTCGATATCGTTCTTCTCGGCCCACTTGGCAATGCGCTCCTGCGCGGAGTGCAGCGCGAGCATGGCCGTGGTAGGACCGGCATCCTTGGAGGAGTCGGAATAGCCCAGCATGACCTCCATGCGGCGGTTGGTCTGGGCAAGGCGCTTTTGCACCACAGGCAGCGTAAGCATCTGGTCGAGCACGTCGACGCAGCCCTCGAGGTCCTCGAGCTGCTCGAACAGCGGGATCACGTCGAGCTCGGGGACATCCTCCTCATGTGCAAAGGACAGGTGGGCAAGCTCAAAGACGTCGGCCACATGCTGGGCGCTCTTGGTGAACGAGATGATGTAGCGATGCGCCATCTTCTTGCCGTAGCGCTTTTGGATGGAGCCGATAGCGCGGAAGGTATCGATGACCTCGCGCGTCATGGGCTGCAGGTCGCCGTGGATACCGTTCTCGTGGATATCCTTGAGGGCGCGGGCGTGCACCACGGAGTGCTGACGGAACTCCATCTCGACCATATGGAAGCCGAAGGACTCGACCTGCCAGATAATGGTCTGGACCGGGCCGTAGGCAGCACGGACGGCACCGCAGGCGGCCAGGGAGCGCTGAACGACACGCAGGTCATCCAGGAACTCATCGGCGCTGTGGTACATGGTGTCGGTGATGCGACGCACGGTGGCGTTCAGACGGTCGGCCATGACGAGCATGACGGCGCGATGCGGCTCGTGCTCGGAGATCAGCTCGGCACGTGCGGTGTACTGGGTGCTCATCTCGACCTGATGGTTCCACAGGTTGATGAGCTCGGCAGACGGCTTGCTGTAGGTGGCCTCGAGCGTCAGGTTGCGGCCGATGCGGCGGCACTTGTCCTCGAGCTTGAGCACCATGTGCGTAAAGTACTTAGCAGCGACCTCGCGGCTCACCTTGGCGGTGACGTTGGGGTTGCCGTCACGGTCGGAGCCGATCCAGCTGCCGGGATGGAAGAATGCCGGGCACAGCGGCGGCACGGTACCGGCCTTATCACCCAGCACCCAGTCGTCAAAACGACGATAGATGACGGGGATAACGTCGAACAGCGTGTTATCGAAGATGTCGATGATGGTATCGGCTTCCTCGACCGGCGTGGGCTTCTTCAACGCGATGGGGCTCGTACGCACCAGGGCGTCGATCTCCTGCAGCATATGGCGCTCGTTCTCCACCAGGTCGGAGCCGCCCAGACGCGGACGCTCCTCCAGCAGGTTGGAGATACGGCGAATCTTGCCCTCGACGGCCTTGCGACGGGCCTCGGTGGGATGTGCGGTAAAGACAGGGTGGAACTCAAGCTTGCCGAGCAGCTCGTTGGCACCCTCGACACCCATCTCGTTTACCAACTGGTGATAGGCGACGGTGAGTTCGTTAGCGGGATCGACCTCGGTATCGGTCGATGCGCCGGCCTCGCGCTCGCGCAGCTGCGCCACACGGTAGTTCTCCTCCGACAGGTTTGCCAGATGGAAGAAGCTCGTAAAGGCGCGGACAATGACCTGTTGCTTATCGAGCGGCAGGCTGTCGATCAGATCGACGACTTCGCGAAACGCCACGGCGGTGGGCTCGTCGGCAGTGGGCACGCCCTGCTCGTCAACGGACTCGTCGGCAGCGCGGCTACCGGGGTTGCCAGCATTGGCCACAATCTCGGCTGTCAAAATCTTGTCGAACAGGTCCGCGATCTCGGGATCATACTCGCTAAGCACGCGGCGCTCCAGGCGCAGGAACAGCGCCAGATTATCGCGCAGCTCCTCGGGGATCTCGATCTCGGCGAGACGCTCCCTGGACTCGGCATTCGAGCCGATTCGGTTAACGAGGCGGTTGACCACGGCAGCGACACGCGCCGCAGCTTCGGGTACAGACTGGTTGCTTAGGTTCTCAGCCACGTTTCCTCCCATTCCTCCTTCTATGCACGTAACATGCGGTATTTATTATAGGCACTCGGCAAAAACTTTCGAAGCTGATTGCGCTTTACCACACAAAAGTATTTTCTGCCTTGATTATCGACTTTATCCGAACACCTCCCACATTCATCCGCACATGTGCGGATGAATGTGGGAACCCGATACCCTGAGGGCCGGATCGGCCGGCCCCGGGAGATCGGAGGACGGCA
>JAXIYS010000074.1:0-36865 GCA_036304385.1 Collinsella sp.
AGCAAAAGGGCGACCCCTGTCCGGAGTCGCCCTTGTTGAGCTGCTTATGTGCGGATGTTACTCGGCGTCGTGGTGGCGGCGGGGCTTGCGGCCTCCGTTGTCGCCGGGACGGCGCGGACGGTCGCCGCGCTCGGAGCGCTCGCGACGCGGACGCTCACGACGCTGGAAGTGCTCGCCGTCGCCCTCGGAGGCACCCTCGGCGCGAGCCGGGGCCTCGGGCTTGTCGAGACGATCGAGCGAGATCTTGCCGCGATCGTCGACCTCGATAACGACGACCTTGACCTCGTCGCCCACGTTAAGGACGTCCTCGACCTTCTCCACGCGACCCTTGGCGACGCGGGAGATGTGCAGGAGACCGTCCTTACCAGGCAGCAGGTTGACGAAGGCACCGAACGGCTGGATGGAGACAACGCGACCGGTGTACTCCTCGCCCGGCTCGGGAACCTTGATGATGAGCTTAATGCGCTCGACGGCCTGATCGACGGACTC
The DNA here is from genome assembly GCA_036304385.1 of Collinsella sp. GTDB lineage: Bacteria > Actinomycetota > Coriobacteriia > Coriobacteriales > Coriobacteriaceae > Collinsella. Next base: position 490 of record JAXIYS010000074.1, read on the forward strand.
GCCGGTGCCGCCGACAAAGACGGTGCCGTCCTCCTGGATGTCGACCGAAGCGCCGGTCTCGTCCTGGATGCCGCGGATGACCTTGCCGCCGGAACCGATGACGTCGCGGATCTTATCGGTCGGAACCTGGATGGAGACGATGCGCGGAGCGGTGCTGCGCGTGGTGTGGCGCGGCTCAGGGATCACATCGAGCATCTTCTGCAGGATGAAGGCGCGGCCCTCCTTGGCCTGCTGCAGGGCGCGGGCCAGGATGTCGAAGGTGAGGCCGGTGGCCTTGTTGTCCATCTGCAGGGCGGTGATGCCCTCGGTGGTGCCGGTGACCTTAAAGTCCATGTCGCCCAGGAAGTCCTCGAGACCCTGGATGTCGGACAGGACCACGGTCTTGCCCTCCTCCTGGATCAAGCCCATGGCGATACCGGAGACCGGGCGCTTAATGGGCACGCCGCCGTCCATAAGGGCGAGCGTGGAACCGCAGGTCGAAGCCATCGAAGAGGAGCCGTTGGACTCCATGACCTCGGAGACCACGCGGATGGCGTAGGGGAACTCGTTCTCGTCGGGGAGCACCGGGAGCAGAGCGCGCTCGGCCAGGTTGCCGTGACCAATCTCGCGGCGCTTGGGACTGCCCATGCGGCCGGTCTCGCCGGTGCAGAACGGCGGGAAGTTGTAGTGGTGCATATAGCGCTTGCCCTCGGTGGGCTCGATGGTATCCAGACGCTGGCCCTCGTTGAGCATGCCAAGCGAAAGCACGGAGAGCACCTGGGTCTGACCACGCTGGAACAGGCCGGAGCCGTGAACGAGCGGCAGGTAGTTGTCCTTCACCATGATGGGACGAATCTCGTCGGCGGCACGACCGTCGACGCGCTCGCCGGTCTCGACGACCATGGTGCGCATGGCCTTCTTCTCGAGCTTCTTGAGCGCCACGGGAATCTCGCGCTCCCAGGCGGCCTGCTCCTCGTCGGTGAACTCGGCGCGGATGGACTCCTTCAGAGCCTCGACCTTGCCGATACGGGAGAGCTTGTCGGCGTCGCGAAGGGCGGCTGCCATCTCGTCGTAGTGGGCGAAGATGCGCTCCTGGACCTCCTCGACGGGCTGGTCGAGCGGGTACTCCTTCTTGACGATAGCGCCGTTGACCTGCTCCCACTCGGCGACGAACTCGTCTTGGGCCTGGCAGAAGGCAGCGAGGGCCTCCTGACCAAACTTCATAGCGGCGAGCATGTCGTCCTCGGAAATCTCCTCGGCGCCGGCCTCGACCATCGAGATGAAGTCGGCAGAGCCGCCCAGCTCCAGGTCCAGATCGGAGTTCTCGCGCTCCTCATAGGTGGGGTTGACGATAAACTCGCCGGTCTCCACGTTGCGGCCGATGCGCACGCAGGCAAGCGGGCCCTCGAAGGGCACGCCGCCGAGCGTCATAGCCAAAGAGGCACCCATGACATTGATGACGTCGAAGGGGTTGACCTGGTCGGCGACGAGCGAGGTGGCGACGATATGCACCTCGTTGCGGAAGCCGTCCGGGAAGCTCGGGCGGATCGGGCGGTCGATCATACGAGCCGTGAGCGTGGCCTTCTCGCTGGGACGGCCCTCGCGCTTGAGGTAGCCGCCCGGGATACGGCCGGCAGCGTACATCTTCTCGTTGAAGTCGACGGTCAGCGGGAAGAAGTCGTAATTCTTGCGCTCCTTGGAGACGACCACGGTGTCGAGCATCGTGGTGTCGCCCTGCTTGACCAGACAAGCGCCGGTGGCCTGCTTGGCAAGCTCGCCAGACTCGAAGGTGTAGGTCTTGCCGTACAGCTCAAAGGTCTTGGATACGAGTGTCATTGTTCTCCTTTACCCCACAGGCCCCTTGCCTGCGGGCTTCTCATGTGACGCGGGCCCCCTGCCCCCGCCACGCTTCAGAGCGTGATTGTTCACGCCCTTACACAAAAAGAGCGCCCCGCTGCGCAGGACGCTCTTAGCATGTACAAATCCTTACTGGATGTTGTCGCGGATGCCCAGAGCCTTGATGAGCTCACGGTACTCGACGATGTCGTTCTTCTTGATGTACGAGAGAAGACGACGACGACGGCCGACGAGCATGAGCAGGCCACGACGGGTGTGGAAGTCCTTCTGGTGGAACTTCATGTGCTCGGTCAGCTCCTTGATGCGCTCGGACAGGATGGCGACCTGAACCTTGGGGTTACCGGTATCGACCGGGGAGTTACCGAACTGGGCGGTCAGCTCCGCCTTGCGCTCTTTGGAAACAGTCATTGTTTCACCTTTCGTTTCGCGTCGCCCGCGGGCGACTCTATTCGCCTCGGACTGGGAAGCCGCCGGTGGAGCGAGCATCCAAGGTCGAGGTACCAACAGGTCGGTATGTTACCACAAGCGGAGCACACCTGCGCATCATCACCGACCCAACATGAATTCCATCGCACGGAGCCGCTGATCGGTGTGCGTGGCGGCCCAAACATGCGAAAGCCCCAGCAAAAAAGCCGCCGTATGCGGATCGATTCGCTCGGCCATGAGTTCATCGAACGTCATGGACATGAGGGCGCGCAGCCATGCGACCTCGCCGACCGATACCAACTCGGCGCCAGGCACGCTCGAGGCGCACGACCCGCACAGAAGCCCGCCGGCTTGGGCCGAGAAATACGACAGCATAGGGTCTCCGCACAGCACGCATGCCGAGAAATCGGGTCGGTAACCAACATGCGACAGCAGTTTAAAGACAAAAGCCGCCACGAGCAGGTCCATATGTGCCGAGTCGAACCCGCTGCCGACAAGCGTGAGCGCCCGCTGCGTGATGGCAAAGGTAAATGGATCCTCGGCATCCTCGAACGAGCACACGCGCGCAACCTCGGCAATCGCGCTGGCGGCACATGTCGTCTCGTAGTCAGGAGCAGCACCGAGCGGCGCCTCCATAAGCTCCGCCTGAGAAACCACGTCGAGCGACCGTCCATGCGCGAGCAGCATATCGACGGTACAGAAAAGCTCGCAGCGGGCAGCAAGACGACCGCCAGGCTTACGTGCGCCCTTAGCCACGGCACGCACCTGCCGCCCCCGTTCGTCGAGCATCGTCAATATCAAATCGGTTTCCTTGAGCTTGGTCTTGTCGAGGACGAGCACCTTTGTGCGATATGTGCGAGAGCGGGCCATGAACGCCGAGGCTTAATCTTCGGCGTTATAGCCAAAGCGTCGAATCTGCGCCTCGTCATCGCGCCAACCGGCCTTGACCTTCACGTCGAGCTCCAAAAAGACCTGAGTGCCAAAGATGCGCTCAAGATCACGACGGGCATCGATGCCGATATGCTTGATCATCTCGCCGCCCTTGCCGATGATGATGCCCTTCTGCCCCTCGCGCTCGACGTAAATCGTGGCGTGCACGCGCAGGACCTTCTTAGTCTGCTCGAGCGCGTCACAGATAACGCCCACGGAGTGAGGGATCTCGTCGCGGGTGCGACGCAGGACCTTCTCGCGAACAAACTCGGCAACGAGCGTCTCATCGGAAGCGTCGGTGCCCATGTCCTCGGGGAACCAGCGCGGGCCCTCGGGCAAGAAGTGAGCGACGGTCTCGATAAACGCATCGACGTTGAAGTTCTTGACCGACGACGTCACGATCTCATCGTCGTATTCCATAAGCTCGTGAGCGGCCTTGAGCTGCTCCATGACCTGTGCGGGATCGGCCTCGTCGGCCTTCGTGAGCACCAGGACCTTTTTGGAGCGGGCATTCTTGACGCGCTCGGCGACCCAGGCGTCTCCCCTGCCAATCGGCTTGGTGGCGTCAATCAAAAACGCGACGACATCGACATCGTTCAGTTCGAACAACGCGCTCTTGTTAAGCTCGGAGCCCAGGCCGTCCTTGGGCTTGTGGATACCCGGCGTGTCAACGAAAACCAGCTGATAGCCGGGGCGGTTGACCACGGCGCGCATACGGCGGCGGGTCGTCTGGGCAACCGGAGAGGTAATGGCGACCTTCTTGCCGTAACAGGCGTTGAGCAGCGTGGACTTGCCGGCGTTGGGACGACCGACCAGGGCCACAAAGCCGCTGCGGAAACCAGGTTCCACGTCGCCAAAGCCCGCGAGGCTCTCATCCTCGTCGCAAAGGGCATCGAGTTCCTCGTCGCTCATACCCTCAAACGGGTCGAACTCCTCGACCTCATCAAAAGAATCGGCACCTTCAGCCTCGTCCAGGACCTCGTCATCCAAAACTTCACCGGTAGGCTGCATATTGTCGGACATGGGAATCCCTTTCTAAATAAAGTCGAGCGCGTGAGCAAAGACAAGCAAGCCCACGATCGCGGCGGTAATGGAAAGAACGTATACAGAGGCAGCGGCGATATCCTTCGCGCGCTTGGCCAGCGGATGCAGCTCCTGGGTCGCCAGGTCCACAATCGCCTCCATGGCGGTATTGCACAGCTCGCCGTGAATCACCAGGCCGCAGCAAATGATGACCGTAGCCCACTCGGCAATATCGAGCCCCACGATGCAGCCGGCAATGACGGTGCACACGCCCGCCGCGAGCATGACCTTGATATTGCGCTCGGTCTTGACGGCAGTGACGAAGCCCTCCATCGCGTATGAGAACGACTTTAAAAAGGACGGATGGTCCTTGTTCGATCCGGGAATCATAGACGGCTCCTAGTCGTGGGAATGATTGGTTATGGGGCCGACGTGGACGAGTTTGGGGTCCTCGCCGCGCTCAAGCGCCAAGTCGCGCAGAATGGCATCCTCGCGTGCCTCCATGACCTCGGCCTCATCGTCCTCGATGTGGTCGTAACCCAGCAGGTGCAGCATTCCGTGCACGAGCATCAGTCGGCACTCATCGGCGGGACTGTTGCCAAAGCCGGGGGCCTGGCGGGCAATAACCTGCGGGGCCAGGATAATATCGCCGAGCTCAAGCGTCTCGTCGGCGGGAATGTCCTCGTCAAAGGCCGAGTCGCATTCAAACGAGAGCACGTCGGTGGTGCGATCGATGCCGCGCCACTCGTGGTTGAGCTCGTGCATCTCGTCTTCATCGACATACGAAAGGGAAATCTCAACCTCACGCTCAACACCCTCGGCGGCAAGCACAACTCCGCAGATGTGCTCCACCTCCTGGGCATCGAGCAGCGTATCGAGCTCGGCATCGTTGCTGATCAATACACTCAACGGGACTCCTTTCGATCGTGTGCGCGCTGCTCACGCGCATCGTCGTATGCATCATAGGCCTCAACGATACGGCCCACCAGGGCATGGCGAACCACATCGGCACGCTCCAGGTGAGAAAACGTCACATCGTCGACGCGACCCAAAATCCTTTCGACATCGGCAAGACCGCCGCGGCGACCCACCAGGTCACGCTGGCTCAGGTCGCCGGTAATCACGAACTTGGAATTAAAACCCAGACGCGTCAGGAACATCTTCATCTGCTCAGGCGTTGTGTTTTGTGCCTCATCGAGCACCACAAAGGCATCACTCAGCGTTCGACCGCGCATGTAGGCGAGCGGGGCGAACTCGATCACGCCACGCTCCATAAGCTCATCGGTGCGCTCGCGATCCATCATGTCAAAGAGGGCATCATAGAGCGGGCGCATATACGGGTCGATCTTTTCCTCGAGGGTGCCGGGCAAAAAGCCCAGGTTCTCCCCCGCCTCGACAACCGGGCGCGTCAGGATCAGGCGGCCTACCTCATGGCGCTTGAGCGCGGCGACGGCGAGCGCCATGGCCAGATAGGTTTTACCGGTACCGGCTGGACCGAGGCCAAACGTGATGGTAGAAGAGCGGATGGCATCCACATAGCGCTTTTGGCCGAGCGTCTTGGGGCGGATAACGCGACCGCGATACGATAGCAGCACGTCATCGCGCAACGACGAGGCATCATGCTCGCCGTCGCGCAGAACGGCCAGACAGCGCGAGACATCATCGGCAGAAAGCGTGCGCCCGGCAGCGGCCTCACGAAAGGCATGTTCGAAAAAACGCGCCACAAGCTCGACCTCGTCCGGATCGCCGCTCACGGCAACGCTGTCACCGCGGGCAACCACATGGGCGCGCACCAAGTTCTCGAGCGCACGAAGGACGCCATCGCCGGCGCCCAAAACGCGCGAGGGATCGATACCCTCGGGAACGGTAAGTCTAATCTTCGAGGCTTCCATGAACCTCCCTGCGTGCATGGACCAAGCCGGAATCATCGACTCCGATGATAGCAACATCGAGCAGGCACGGGGCTGTGAGTCCACAGGTATCATCGAGACGGGCATGATGGAACGAGCCGAGCGTCAGGTTGTCACCATACTCGAGCACCGCACGCTCGACCGTGCCCACGCGACGACGGGCATCGGCGATCGCAAGCTCCTGTGCGGCGGCACGCATGCGACGGCTGCGCTCAGCCATGACCTCAGGGGGTACCTGGTCGGGCATGTCGGCGGCGAGGGTGCCGGGGCGCTTGCTATAGCGGAACACGTGCATGCGCGAAAAGCCCACGCGACGGCACAGCGCCAGCGACTCCTCGAACTCCTCGTCCGTCTCGCCAGGAAAACCGACGATGACATCACACGAAAGAGACGCTTGTGGCAGGTTAGCGCGAATCATGCGCACCGTATCCTCAAAGGCCTCGGCACTATAGGGACGACCCATGCGATGCAGCGTCGCCGTGCAGCCAGACTGCACGGGAAGGTGCAAAAACGGCGCGATACGCTTCGGATAGCGAGCCATCACCTTGAGCAGGCGCTCGGAAATATCCATGGGTTCCACCGAGGAGATGCGCACGTGGGCGATCTCGGTGCGCTCCATGATGGCCTGGAGCAGCTCATCGATCTCGACATGTTCGTCGGTCGCGCTCTTGCCGTCATAGGCACCCAGATTCACGCCGGTCAGCACGACCTCGGGCACGCCGGCCTCCTGAGCTTCACGCACCTGTTCGAGCACGGACTCGACGGGCACGGAACGCTCGGGGCCGCGGGCCTTCCACACGATGCAATAGGTACAGCGGTGGTTGCAGCCATCCTGGATCTTCACGCCCAGCCGCGAACGACCGAGCGCATCGACCACGTCGCCATCGCTGCAGGCGGGCACGCTATCGGATTCGACACCCAGCACCTCGCAGACGCGCTCGGCGACGTCAATCTTGGACGGTTCGGCGATCACGCGATCGGAGAGCTCCAGCAGCTCCTCGGGATGAAGGTTGACGACGCAGCCGGTTACGACCACGTATGGCTCGCCGGGATAGGCCAGGGCGTGACGGACGGCCTTGCGGGTCTTGGCCTCGGCCTCCCCCGTCACGGCACAGGTATTGATAACGATCAGATCGGCGTCCTGGGGCTCCACCATCGCAAAGCCCAGGCGCATAAGATCGGCAGTGATACGGTCGGACTCAACCCGGTTGACACGACAACCGAGGTTGACGACGGAAATATGGGGTGCGAGCACACGGGCTCCTTAATCGAGGATGTCGTCGAGGGCACTCTTGATACGGTCGGTCACCGACTTCTTACCGGATGCGACGTCATCGCCCATCTCGTCGGCAAAGGCGCGAAGCAGCTCGCGCTGCTTGTTGGAGAGATTGGTGGGGACGACCACGCGCAGCTGCACGACCAGACGACCGCGCGAACCGCCGCCGCCGATTCGCGGCATGCCGTAATTGTTGACGCTCACGGTGTCACCGTACTGTGTGCCGGCGGGGACACACACCTTGACGACCTCGTCAGGCATAATGCCCTCGACCTCAATCTCGCAACCGAGCGCGGCCTGCGCAATCGAGATATCGCTCACCAGATACAGGTCATCGCCATTACGCTTAAAACGCTCGTGGTCGGCGACACGCACGTTGACGATCAGGTCACCAGACGGCTCGCCACGAAGGCCGGCCTCTCCAAATCCACTCACGCGCAGCTGGCGACCGGTCGAAACACCGGCGGGAATATCGATGTCAATCTTTTCGTGAGAAGGCGTGCGGCCCTGGCCATCACAAGTCTCGCAGGGATGATCGATGACCGTGCCTTCGCCGTGGCAGTCGGGACAGGGCGAAGAGGACTGAACCTGGCCCAGGAAAGAACGCTGGACCGTCGTCACATAGCCCGTGCCGTGACAGCGGCTGCACTGCTTTTCGGTCGCGCCCTCGGCCTTGCCGGTACCATTACAGTCATCGCAAGGGGCAAGGCGGTCGTAGCTGATCGTCTTTTTGCAGCCGAGCGCCGCCTCCTCGAGCGTCACCGAAAGGGAAATGGCCATATCGCGGCCGCGACGACGCTCGCGGCGATTTCGGGCGCCACCGCCGGCACCGCCGCCAAAGAACGACGAGAAGAGGTCGTCCATACCCATGCCGCCAAAGATATCGTTGATATCGACATAGCCAGAACCACCGGGGCCGTCCGCGGTACCGTAACGGTCGTAGTTAGCACGCTTCTGCTCGTCGGAAAGAACGGAATAGGCCTCGTTGAGCTCTTTGAACTTGGCCTCGGCCTCGGGGTCGTCCGAAACATCCGGGTGTACCGTACGGGCTTTCTTTAGAAACGCGCGCTTGATCGTCCGCGCGTCGGCATCCTTGTCAACGCCAAGTACCTCGTAGTAATCCCTATTTTCCGACACGACCGAATCCTTCCAACTTTCATTATTGTCACAGTGCGTCCTATACCCAAGCTGGGCCGGCCGCAAACAGAGGGTTTGATGTTATTGCATCCCGTAGGGCGAAAGCATGGCCTGCTGCGAGCAGCTCGCAAACCAGACCGACACGAGCGCAAACATAAAGCCGTTGGCAAAACCATTGGCAAACTGCATCGCGCCGCGCTTCCACCACAGCAGGCTGCGATGAAGCACGCCGTCCGACAGCACCATGAACAAGCCCATGGCAAACGGAATGAAGCACATCATGGCGAAGGCGGAGAACACGCCCGAGATGGCCGACAGCACCAAAAACGGAGCGATGATGCCCATGAGGTAGAAGCCGGTGCGAGCCTTACCCTCCAGGCACTCGGCCTCAACGTGCGCACGACCGACCAGATCGCCGCCCGAAGCGCCGTTCGTGCCGACGTGACCCATGTTGGGGACGCGCACCTCGTCGCCATCATGCGTGCCGGCGGGAAACTCAATCGTCTGCTCGGAGGTCACACGGACACGGCCGCTGCCACCGCAATCGGGGCACGGGTCGGCAACGACCTTGCCGGAACCGCCGCACTCAGGACAAACCGTCTGGAACGTGCCCGCACCAAACAGGAAAGACAGGTCGACATCGATATGGCCGCGACCACCGCAGCTCGGACAGGTGTGGGCATGCTCTGACGAAACGGAGCCCGATCCGCCACAATGTCCGCAGGTGTCAAAGCGGGTGTAGCGAACGGTCTTGTGGGCACCGCCCTTAGCCTCCTTGGCGTCGAGCTTGATATCGACGACCACGTTGGCGCCACTCTCGGGGTTGTAGGCCGCCTGGCCGCGACGGGGCTGGCCCCAGGCGCCCCCGAAGGGGAAACCGCCGTCAAAGGGATTGCCGTAACCGGCGCTGCCGGCATAGCCACCGCCATAGGGCGAAGCCGTCGGTGCACCGGCAAAGGGATTACCCGACCGTATGGCGTCGTAACGCGCACGCTTCTGCTCGTCAGAGAGCACGGCGTAGGCCTCGGAAACCTCTTTAAACTTTTCCTCGGCATCCGGCTCTTTATTGACGTCCGGATGGAGCTTGCGGGCCTTTTGCTGGAAAGCCTTTTGAATATCACGCGAGGTGGCGTCCTTGGAGACACCCAAGATCTCGTAGTAATCTATTTCGTTCATCGTCGCCATGCGCGGCAACCTCCTGCTCACAGCAGCGTATATATTGCGGTAATTCTACCCGAGCGGCCTAGGCTAGACCCCAAAACAGCTCGAACAGCATATTTCCATCGAGCCAGCCCAGGTGGGTCGGCGCTAAACGGGCGCGGGCGCGACCTGCGATAACGTCTTTTGAGGTGACGCGCCCCGCATGTCCTTCAACATGATCGGGCACCCAGGTGGCAAGGTCCAACTCGAGCGCACGGTCGCAGGCCGCCGCCAGTTCGTCTGCAGCAATCACGCTTGCCGAGTGAACCAACAGTTCGGGCCCAATGCCACGCGTCATGCGGCAGGCGAGCATCAAATCCTCGGCCGCCGCCTCGCGATGCGACAGGTACTCGGCCTCAAACGCTGTAGCGCCATCGTCACGTTGCACCAGTCGCACGCGATGCGCATCGCCACGAGCGGGAACGTCAGGAAACAGCCCGGCCAAGCGATCGAAATCCTCGGCATCGAGCATACCCGCGGCAGAACGACCCAAACCCAAATAGCCCTGTCCGGTCCAATAGGCAATGTTGTGGGCGCATTCATGCCCATCGAGCGCGTAGCTCGCCACCTCATACGGATGGTAGCCCGCCGAACTCAGCCGCTCGCGCGCAACGTCCATGCATGCGGCTTGGAAATCCTCATCGGGCTCAAGCGACTCATCACGGCACGCCATGCGGTAAAGCGGCGTGCCCTCCTCGAGCGTGAGCGGATAGACCGACACATGGTGCGGGGCCGCCGCAAGCGCGCCATCGAGCGTGCTCTTCCAACTCGCTGCGGTCTGTCCGGGAAGCCCACACATAAGATCGCACGACACGTCAAGCCCAGCGTTCTTGACCGTCGCGATGGCAGCGAGCGCCCGATCGGCATCGTGAATACGGCCAATCGCAGCAAGCTCGTCGTTGTCGAGGGTTTGGACTCCCAGAGAAATGCGCGTGACGCCCACCCCGGCAAGCGCCGCGGTGAGCTGCGAAGTCAACGACTCAGGATTAGCCTCGCAAGTAAACTCAACGGGCTTACGCCACATGGAGATACGACGGGCAAGTTTCACCAGGCGCTCCCCCGCCAGCGACGGCGTGCCGCCGCCTACGTAGACAGTGCGAATCTGCCCGAGTGCCCCAGCGTTGCCAAAAGCATCGAGGCGTGCATACAGTTGCTCAAAATAGGCATCAAGCGCAGCGTCCAGGTCGCACGGAGCGAAGCTGCGCGAATCAAAGTCGCAATAACGGCATTTTTGAGCGCAAAACGGCACGTGCACATACAGCGCGGTAACGGCCACCCTTAAGCCTCCAGCGGATGAGCGGGCACCGACTCACCGGCGGCAAGTGCGGCCTCGCAGGCCACCACGTCGCACTCGATATCATCGACCAGCGCCATAAACTCCTCGTAGGTGGAGCAGCGCACCACCTGGGCGCGCCAGGCGGCGGCATGGGGCATGCCCTTTAAGTACCAGCTTGCATACGTACGGGCTCGTGACATGAGCGGCAACAGCTCGTGTGTGAGCGTCAGGTGCTCGCGCAGGGCATCCAGGCGCTTGACCGAGGAGCGAGAAGGAACCGGCGTGCCATCGAATGCAAGGGCTCGGGCATCGCCGAACACCCACGGATTGCCGTAGATGCCGCGCGCGATAAACACTGCGCTGGCACCCGAGCCTCGCAGATGCTCAGCAGCGTCCTCGGCCGAGAACACATCGCCCGAACCAATCACGGGAATCTCGACAGCGTCGGCAACCTCATCGACGACAGACCAATCGGCCTGGCCCGTATAAAGTTGCGTGGCACAACGACCGTGCACGGCAACTGCGGAGGCGCCCGCCCCTTCGAGCATCTGGGCAAACGTTGCAGCGTTGCGATCCTCGGCATAAAAACCCTTGCGGATCTTCACGGTCACGGGAACATGAGCCGCGCCCACCGTCGCCTCGACAATCTTCTCGGCCAGGTCGGGCGTGCGCATGAGCGCCGAGCCCTCGCCCTTGGTAACGACCTTGCGAGCCGGACAGGCCATGTTGATATCAATCAATGACAGGCGATCGCCCACGCGTTCCTCGACGGCAGCGACGGCACTCGCAAACTGATCGGGCTTGGAACCAAAGAGCTGCACGCAAATCTGCTGCTCCTCGTCGGCCGGCAACACCAGGCGCCAGGTCTTGTTGCTAGCGTAGGCAAGGCCTGCAACGCTCACCATCTCGCTGTAGGCAAGGTTGGCACCGCGGCGGCGACACATGATGCGATAGGCAGGGTCGGTTACGCCCGCCATGGGAGCCATAAGGAACGGCTGCTCGGCATAGAAACCCAGCAGACGCATGCTGTATTCAGAAAGCGCCATGGACCTACTCGTCCACCTTGAGAATCGCCATAAAGGCCTCCTGCGGAACCTCGACCGAACCGATGGCCTTCATGCGCTTTTTGCCCTCTTTCTGCTTCTCGAGCAGCTTGCGCTTTCGCGAGATATCGCCGCCATAACACTTGGCCAGCACGTCCTTGCGGCGCGCCTTAACGGTGGAGCGGGCGATGATCTTGTTGCCGATGGCGCCCTGGATAGGCACCTCGAACAGCTGACGCGGGATGATTTCCTTGAGCTTGTCGCACAGGCCACGAGCCAGGCCATAGGCCTTATCCTTGTGCACAATAAACGACAGCGCGTCCACCTCGTCGCCCGAAAGCAGGATGTCGAGCTTGACGAGCTCGGAGGGGCGATATTCGTTAAACTCGTAGTCGAGCGAGGCGTAACCCTTAGTGCGGCTCTTGAGCTGATCGAAGAAGTCCAAGATGAGCTCGGCGAGCGGCATATCAAAACGCATCTCGACCGATTTGCTCGTCAGGTGGATCATGTCGGTCGTAACGCCACGGTGTTCGATAGCGAGCTGCATAACGGCACCCGTATACTCGGGCGGGCAGATGATCTTTGCCTTGAGGTAGGGCTCTTCGATACGCTCGATGCGCGTGGCCTCGGGCAGATCCTGCGGGCTGCGGACATCGATCATCTCGCCGTCAGTCTTGTACACGTGGTAGTCGACCGAGGGACTCGTGGCGATCAGATCCAGATTGAACTCGCGCTCCAGGCGCTCCTTGACGACCTCCATGTGCAGCAGACCCAAGAAGCCCACGCGGAAGCCAAAGCCCAGCGCCACCGACGTCTCAGGCTCCCACACCAACGAAGGATCGTTGACGTGCAGCTTATCGAGCGCGTCGCGCAGGTTCTCGTAGTCCTTGTTGTCGATGGGGAACAGGCCCGTGTAGACCATGGGCTTGGCCTCGCGGTAGCCCGGCAGCGGCTCGGGGCAGGGGTTCGAAGCCCACGTAAGGGTATCGCCCACGCGCACAGCCTCGGGGTCCTTCAGACCCGTGACCACATAGCCAACCTCGCCAACAGTCAGAGCATCGACCGGCGTCTCGGCAGGGCGCTTGACGCCCACGCCGTCAACCAAGAAGTCGCCCTTGGCCTGCATCATGCGCAGGGTATCGCCCTTTTTGATGGAACCGTCAAAGACGCGCACCGTGGCGACGACGCCGCGGTACTCATCGAAGTACGAATCCAGAATCAGTGCCTTGAGAGGGCCATTTGCATCGCCCTTGGGAGGCGAGATCAAAAAGACGATGGACTCCAGCAAATCGTGGATGCCCTCGCCAGTCTTGCCCGACACGCACACGGCATCGTCGGCGGGAATGGCCAGATCGTCTTCGATCTCGGTCTTAACCTCGTCGGGGTGCGCCGAGGGAAGGTCGATCTTGTTGATGGCCGGAACAATGTCCAAGTTGGCGTTCATGGCGAGCGTCGCGTTGGAAACGGTCTGCGCCTCAACGCCCTGAGTGGCGTCCACGACGAGCACCGCGCCCTCGCAAGCGGCCAGCGAACGCGAGACCTCGTAGGTGAAGTCCACGTGGCCCGGCGTATCGATCAGGTTGAACTGATACGTCTCGCCGTCGTCGGCGTCATAGGACACGCGGACGGCATTGGACTTGATCGTGATGCCGCGCTCGCGCTCGATGTCCATGGTGTCGAGCAGCTGCGACTCCATGTCGCGCTCATCGACGGTATGGGTGAGCTCGAGGATGCGGTCACTGATCGTGGACTTGCCATGGTCGATATGTGCAACGATCGAGAAGTTGCGGATGTGGGAAATGTCAATTGAAGTATTCATGCGGACTATCTTACCCGAGCGGTACAAAAAATGGAGCCTGTTCCATAAAACAGGCTCCATTTATGCGCGTAATCTGTGTGGTGTGAAATTTACAACTTAAGCGTTGATGCTGTTCACGAGCTTGGCAAGACCGGACTTGCGGTTGGAAGCCTGGTTCTTGTGGATGACATGCTTAGCGGCAGCCATGTCGAGACGCTTGGTGACGGTCTTGAGGGCAGCCTGGGCCTTCTCGGCGTCGCCCTCGGCGACGGCGGACTGGACGTGCTTGGTCAGCGTCTTGAGCTCGGACTTGACAGCCTTGTTACGCATGCGAGCTGCCTCATTGGTGCGGATACGCTTCTTCTGAGACTTGATGTTTGCCACTTCTGGAGTTCCTTTCGAGTTCCTTGCAAAAAATGTATGACACCTCTGAGACACGGTGAGGTCATGCAAGCGCCTACTATAGCACGCTCCCCCTCAAAGGGATAGAACGAATTTGTCAAATAGGCAGGTATCATCACGATTTTCTCAAGATGTTCGTAATCCAGAGCAAAAGCGCGGTCTCCGAATCGGACGAACCCTTGAGCGCGAGTTCCACATCGACGGCGCCCTCGAGGGCGGCGACGAGCTCGGTCATCGAAAAACGACGCGCCCAGGTAAGGTGATTCTTGACCTGCCAGGCCTGAAGCTTGAGCGTCGCGGCGAGCTCACGCCCCTGTCCACGCCCATCGAGCGCCTTGGCGACGATCAGCTCACGAATGCGACCGCATAGCAGCGTGTAGGTCCACACGTAGCTCTTGGAGGGCAGAAGCTTAAAGAGCTCGAGCGAACGCCGCATATCGCGAGCCGAGACGGCGTTGAGAAAGTCCCAGGGCTGAACCTCGGCCGTACGCACGATCCAACGCTCCACGTCGGCAAGCTCAATCTGGGGCGCCTCGACCATCTGGGCGAGCTTTGCCAGGTCATTATCGAGCATGCGCGTGTTTTCGCCCGAACGCGAAACGAGCTCCTCGGCACCAGCCGTCGAGATGGACTTACCGTGCTGCGTCGCCATCTGCTGAACGCGACGCGGCAATTCCCAGCGCTTGGTACCCGAGCAGTCGACGATAGCCTTCTTGTCGATCTTGGCGATTGCCTTATACAGGCGCGTATTCTTGGCAAGTGAGTCGGCGATAATGAGACAGACCGTTGTGGGGCTGGGACTTGCGAGGTACTCGACGAGCGGTTCCGAGACCGCCTTGGCAAGCTTGGAGCAGCCGTCGAGGATCACCAGGCGAAACTCGCTACCCATGGGAAAGGTATTGAGTGAGCCGATGGTCGACTCGATATCGGGATCTTTCGTCATGTCGCGTTCATCGAGGTTGAACTCAACCATACCCGACTTTTCCAAGCGAGCTTTCATACGCGAGACGGCGTGGTCGCGCTTGACCCCATCGGTACCGACGATCAGATATGCCGGCAGCAGACCGGTTTCGGACATTGCGCTCCCCTCTCGCAGACCCTCGAATTCGTACCGTGCCATTTTAGCCCACGGGCAGGTCCCGCGCCAACGGCAGCATCACGGTCGCTGGCATCGCATCGCAAAGCCCTTCGCGGTCGGCGAGACGGTAATGTCGCCGTGTTCGATGGTGCATGCGAACTCACCACCCACTTCCTTAACGGCATCGATGCAGGCATCCGACGGATGGCCGTAACGATTTCCCTCGCCGGCGCTCGCGATAGAGAGCTCGGGCTTAAGCGTGCCCAGCAGGTCTGTGTCGACGGAAACTTTTGAGCCGTGATGCCCCAGCTTGAGCACATCGATATCGCCCACCTCCCGTACAAACTCGCGCTCCTGATCGAGCTCGGCATCACCAGTGAGAAGCAAGCGGAGGCTCTTACCTTCCTGAGCATAGGAGAGCAGCAAGACAAGCGAGTCCTCATTGCCCTCGCCATCCACCGTGTCAAACGGCCACATCACACGAGTCCGAAATGCGCCTATATCGACCGTGTCTCCGCAAGCCACCTGCCGGTACGTTACGCCCGGGCGATTTAGGACCTCAGCGGGCGCATCCTCCAGCGCATTAGCCGCGACCGCAATGGTTCCAACTGAAAACTGATCAAGCACATCGGGAAGGCCACCCCAATGGTCTTCGTCCCAATGCGTCACGAAGACGGCGTCGATATGGTGAACGTTATTGCGAACCAACGCTGACACCACGCGTTCATCAAGCCCACAGTCAACGAGCGCCACGGTCCCACCTTGGCGGATAAGAATCGAATCGGCCTGGCCCACATCGAGAACCGTCACCGAAGGCGGCGCGAATCGATCCCAGTAGACGTACGGAATCGCAGCCAAGAGCACCAGGCACGCAAGCCCCACCGCCACAGTACGTGCACGGGGACGCGGCCACCAGACCAGGAGAACCACCAGCAAACACGGCACTAGATAAATCCACATGCTATCGGGCGGCACGCTCACGGATGCACCCGGGACGGCGGCAAAGAGCTGTTCGAAGAACAGTGCGCAACGCGCGGCAATCATGGGCACAACGAGCGCCCAAACCTGCAACGGCGCCACGAGCGAAAAGGGAACCAGCACGATCGACACAGCGAGCAGTAGACTCACCACCGGACCGATGACCGCATTCGCCAACGGAGCAATGAGCGAGAACGCACCAAAGGTAGGAATGGTGATAGGCAGCGTCGCCAACTGCGAGCACAGTGTGACGGAAAGCATGTTGGCAATGCCCGGCGGCACACCCAACTCGCTCAAAGCGTAGGTCGCATAGGGGCAAAAGCACAGAATGGCAAAGACGCTGGCACATGAAAGCTGAAAGCCCATCTCGAACAGCACCGTCGGCCGCAGTAGCACAAAGATGGACATAGTTACGAAGAGTGCCGATGCGCCATGTCGGCGACGCCCCGCACCGTTTACGACAAGCGTCGCGAAGACCATGCAGCACGCGCGCACGGCCGAGGGAGACGCACCCGTAAAGGCAGCGTAGCCCACAAGCGTTATCGCCAATATCACCCGCTGAAGACCACGTGAACACCGAGCCTTTTGCAAGACACCCTCGATTACAAACCCCACGATAGCCAAATGGCTGCCCGAGACGGCGATAAGATGAGCCGTTCCCGTCACCGAAAACCAGTCGCCCGCCGGCTGGGCACGCAGCTCGGCCGAACGACCGCAAACAACACCGGCTATGAGCGAACGCGCCGGGTCGGTCGCAGGCGCGATGGACGCAATCAGCCCATTTCGCAGTCGAAGCAGCGGCCCCGGAGAGCCCTCATCGACTGACACCAACCGGATGACCTTCACTTTTCGAAGCTCGCCTCGAAGCACGCGTGAGCGCCCATACGCATCGTTCTCAAAGCGCGAAATTCGACCGATAGCACGTACATGCGAACCGGCGCCGAGCTCGTGATCACACGACAGCCGCACCTGGCCCAAACGATTTTCGCCCGCATACGCATCGCAGGTATAGGAGTACGCACCGTCATTGATGGACGGGTCGCCGTGCACAACAAACTCGAGACTGCTTGCGGCCCGATTATCCAGTGCCCTCGAAGTATGTAGCGCTCCGATCGCCCAACCCGCGGATACGACCGCCCCCGCCACGAGGCCAAGGGCCGCGGCATGCAGCCATCGCCTCCAGCGTGTAAGGCGCATACAGAACCGAGCCAACACGATGCAAGCCGCAGCCGCAATGGGAATAGCCCAGAGCGATGCGGCGGACGCCGATCGCTCTCCCAGCAGCAAATCGGCCGCCATGTTTAGCACCAAGCCACAGCTCACACACAAGCCGGCACAAAGCGCCATCGTCCACGGCATCAATGGCCGTGGTGGCATCACTTGTTCGCGCTCGGTCGCACTCATACGCAAATGCAATCTTTGATTTTGGCGAGCTTCTTCTCACCGATCCCAGATACGCGCATCAGGTCATCGACTGAGGCAAAAGCACCGTTCTTTGTGCGCTCATCGATAATCGACTGAGCCATAGAAGGCCCAATGCCCGAGAGCGTCTGCAGCTCCGCCGCACTTGCCGTATTGATGTTCACGAGCCCCGACGAAGACCCCGCGCCAGGGGTCGTGGCAGCACCACTTTCGGCCCCGCCGACCGCCGCAGCCGCTTGTTGCTCCCCCACCGTCGGAACATAGATCTTTTGGCCATCTGTGATCTTGGACGCACGGTTAAGCGCTGTCACATCCGCCTCGGCCGTAAGCCCTCCGGCGGCATCGATTGCTTGGGACACCCGCGCTCCATCTTCGAGCCGGTACACGCCAGGCCTCGCAACGGCTCCATCAACATCGACGTACACCTCGGCGGCAGAGGGACTCTTGGCAGACGACTCATCGGCATCATCAGGAGACGCATCCCCGGACCCGCGCGCATCCGAAGCGCTCGCCTCATCACTACGCTCAAACGACACGCCACTAAAGCGGCTATTAAAACTTGCCATCGCTAAGCCACTCGCGGCGGCAATGACAACCAGGATCGCCACGACCACCGCCTTATGGCCGAGCAGCTTTTCTGCCCAGCGGTCCATACGTTTAACCCGTTCGTGTTGCTCGCGCTGCGCCATAGCAAACACCTCCCAACACCATCGTGTCAGGAAACGAACGCCGCAGCTTCCGCACGTCCACACCAGTTTTCGCGGTCAAACCAAAAGCTGACCAAAACCTTGCGCGAACATGTCCATTTATTCAGTCACACGTCAGCGAATGAACATCTTGGCATCATTTGCCCAGATAGCAAAAGGCCGACGATACAGGCGCATCGTCGGTCTATGCAGGCAATTACTCGTGATCTTGGTAAATCTCACGCGGAGCAAGCTCCGAATGTTTGCGTTTTAAGGTCTTAGGGGCCTTATACGTGTTGCTGGAGAAGTCGATATACTCGGTCTGCTTAAGCAAGCGCTCAATCATCTCCTCGTGGTCGAACAGCTCCCAGGCCTCGTGCACGGCATCGAGTTTGGCGTGCGTCTCGGGACGACGCGGCATAAACAGCGTGCAGCAGTCGGGCGCTGCCTCAGTAGAAATATCGAACGTACCGATCTCCTGAGCGCGCGCAATGATCTCCTGCTTGTCAGACCCGATGAGCGGACGGAACACAGGAATCTTCACGGCTTCGTTGACGGCCATGATGTTCTCAAGCGTCTGGGAGGCAACCTGACCGAGCGACTCGCCGGTCACGATGGCCTTGGCGCCCTCGATATGCGCGATGCGCTCGGCAACCGAATACATGATGCGGCGATACATGATCACGCGTAGGTTGCTGGGGCAGGCGACGGAAATCTCACGCTGGCAATCGCCAAACGGCACCACGTACAGGCGGCCGATCTGGACACCCGGCTCAAGCGCACGGATGATGTCCTGCACCAAATACTCGCTCGTATCGGGCGTCTGCGGACGACCGGAGAAATGTACCGGCACGCAGACCGCGCCGCGCCGCGCGAGCATCCAGGTCGCCACCGGAGAATCGATGCCCGACGACAGAAGCGTCACGACCTTGCCGGCAGAACCCACCGGCAGACCACCCACGCCGCGCTCGGAGCGCGCGTACACGTAAACGCTACCCTGGACCACCAGTACGTGCACCATCGCATCGGGGTCGTGCATTTGAACCTTTTTATCGGGGAAGGCCTCACACAGCACCTCGCCCACCTGACGATTGATATCAATCGAGGTGAGCTCATAGTCAGTATTGGAGCGCTTGGCGTGCACCTTAAACGAATCGAAGGGGCCAAACTCGCGCAGCGCCTTAACGGCGGCGGCGCAGTACTCCTGCGGGTCGCGGTTGGTGTGGTACGCCAGGGACACACGGGCAACGCCGGGGACGGTGCGGATGACACGCGCCGCCTCGTCGGCCCGATGCTCGTTAAAGGTCACGAGGATATAACCGGAAATTCGAGACACGGCGTTCACGGAAAAGGCGGCCAAAGCCGCCTTAATGTTATCCATGAGGATATGCTCAAAATGTGCGCGGTTCTTGCCCTTCAGTCCAACCTCGTGATAGTGGACCAGGCAGACGCGAGCTGCCATTTAGGCTTCAGCAACCTTATGGCCGAGCGCCTTCTCGTAACGGGCCTCGTCGTAGGAGATATCGCCGTCGACGATCTCGTCCATAGCCATCGAGATGGTGTCGGCGCCGGAGAGCGCGATGGTGATGTCGTCGACATCCTGAACGGCAAGCACGCGGTTATGCTGGCCACGCAGCATGCTATTGATGTCGCAGGCACGCTTGGAGGCAAGCGAAGCGAGCAGGAAGCGGTTGTGATCGGTCTTCTCCAGAAGATCGTCAATGCAAGGCTTTACAACGGACACGGACCTCAGATCCTTTCATGCATATCGAGAACGCGAACGAGCTCATCGGTCGCGCGGTCGAGATCATCATTCACCACGACGTCGTCGTAGCGGTCGGCAAGGGCAAGCTCATGGGCGGCGTTTGCCATACGCAGCTCAATCGTCTCGGGCGTCTCGGTGCCGCGACCGACCAGACGCTCGCGGAGCACCTCGAGCGAGGGTGGCTTGATAAAGATCAGCACGGCCTCGGGAAAACGCTCCTTGACCTGCAAGGCACCCTGGACATCGATCTCCAAGATGAGAGACGATCCAGAGGCGAGCTTGGACTGGACCTCGCTCACCAACGTGCCGTAGCAGTTACCGTGGACCTCGGCCCACTCAACAAACTCACCGTTTGCCACGCGGCGGTCGAACTCCTCGCGCGTCAGGAAAAAGTAATTGACGCCGTCGACCTCGCCTTTGCGTGGGGCTCGCGTGGTAGCCGAAACCGTCAGGCCCAGGTTAGAGCGACGCTCGCGCACACGAGTGACGAGCGTGCCCTTGCCCGCGCCTGACGGTCCAGAAATCACAAAGAGCTTTGAATCCTGAGCGCTCACTTATTTGGTCAGCTGCTCGAGGAGCTGCTCGCGCTGACGGACGCCAAGGCCCTGGACGCGACGGGTAGCGGAGATGCCGAGCTCCTCCATGATCTTGGCGGCCTTAGCCTTGCCATAACCGGGAAGAGACTCGATGAGGGTGGAAACCTTCATGCGAGAAGCAATGGGGTCATCGGAGTTGAGCACGGACTCGAGGGACTTCTCGCCCTTCTTGATCTGCTCACGGAGCTCTGCGCGAGCGTGACGCGCGGCGGCAGCCTTCTCAAGAGCCTGCTTGCGCTGCTCATCGGTAAGCTGAGGGAGTGCCATTCGTACCTCCAAATAGTTGGGTTATATCTGATTCAATATTTGGCATTTTAGCACGTAAAACGTACAAAATGGCCAATCGCGGCTCCATAGGTTAGACGATACCCGCAAAAAGTGCAATATATCGCGCTAAAAGATGAGCCCCTGACCTGCGATTCCACACAAAGGATGGGAAAGTTTTCGCAGGCACAGGGGCTAATTTGTGCTAATGAGACCCAAAAGTGGTGACTTAAGGGAATCTTTTATGCGACGTTTTCGACCAGCTCGGCAACGATGGCGTCAAACGCGGCAACCGGATCATCGGCGCCGGTAATGGGGCGGCCAACCACGATATGGCTCGCGCCGCGCTCTATAGCCTGGGAAGGCGTGGCCACGCGGGACTGATCGCCCAGCGCAGCACCAACAGGACGCACGCCCGGGGTCACAATCAGCGCATCGGGGCCCAGCAGCTCACGCATGTCATGAGCCTCCATCGGCGAGCACACGATGCCGTCGATACCGTTGGCCTGGGCGAGTTTTGCCAGACGGGCGGCCTCCTCGGCAACGGGCAACTCGACGCCGATCTCGCTCAACGCATCCTGATTCATACTCGTAAGCACGGTGATGGCGACGAGCTTGGCTCGATCCTCGCGCGCCTCCTCGGCACCCTCACGGCAGGCGGCGAGCATAGCACCCGAACCCAAGCCGTGAACCGAAAGCAGGTCGGCGCCGGCAAGCGAGGCCGAGCGAGCGGCACCGCGCACCTGATGCGGAATGTCGTGGAACTTAAGGTCGAGGAAGACCTTAAAGCCCAGGTCTTTAAAGGTCTTGACGATCTCGGGACCCTCAGCGTAATAGAGCGTCATGCCCACTTTAAGCCAAGCGGCATGGCCCGAAAGCTCATGGGCGAGCTCGAGCGCACGCTCACGGTCGCAGTCGAGGGCGACGATAACGCGGTCGCGGGCATCGGTCTCTAGCATTCGAAAGCACCTACCAGCTCGTTGATGTCCTTCACGCCCTGGGACTCGGCCCAGGCCTCGAGCTCGCGCGCGATCTTAATCGAGGCGCACGGATCGACGAAATTGGCCATACCGACCGATACGCAGGTGGCGCCGGCCAGGATAAACTCGGCCGCGTCCTCACCGGTCATGACGCCGCCGACGCCGTTGATGGGGATATCGACGGCCTGGGCAACCTCCCAGACCATACGAACGGCGATGTGGTGGCACAGCGGACCCGAAAGGCCGCCCTTAGGCTTGGCCACACGGGACTTGCGGGTATGAACGTCAATGGCCATACCCTGGATGGAGTTGATGACCGAAAGGCCATCGGCTCCCGCGGCCTCGAGGGCCTTGGCGATCTCGGCGACGTTGACCGGGGCCATCTTTACGAACAGCGGCTTGTCGGTCACCTTGCGGCAGGCGGCCATGACGCCAGAGGCGCCCTCGGGCGTGGAGCCCATGGCGGCACCGCCGGCGGCAATGTTGGGGCAGCTCACGTTGATCTCATAGCCGGCAGCCCAGGGGCACAGCTCGACATACATCTCGAGCGCACGAACAAACTCGTCCACGGAATGACCGGCGACCTGGCAGATGACCTGGCAACCGTCCTTGGAGAGCTGCTCGAGCCACGGACCGGACTCGCGGGCGAAAGCGGCCACACCAGGGTTCTGCAGGCCCACGGAATTGATCATGCCGCCGGGGATCTCGGCCATGCGGGGTGCGGGATTGCCGGGCCAGGGCTCGGCAGCGCAACCCTTGGTGGTGATGGCACCCAGCTGGGAGACATCGAAGAAGTTCTGGAACTGCCAACCGTAGCCAAAGGTACCGGCTGCGGTGTTGATGGGGTTCTGCATCTTGACGCCGCCGAAATCGACGGCCATGTTCACGGTACCCACTAGAAGACCACCACCTTGGAAGCATCGAACACGGGGCCGCACATGCAGGCGCCCTTCATACCGTCGACCGTCTCGACATTGCAGGTGTTGCAGGCACCAAAGCCGCAGCTCATCATGCGCTCGAGCGACACCTCGCAGTACGCGCCGGCCTCGGCGGCAGCGGCGGCAACCTTCTTCATCATGACGGCGGGACCACAGCTGGCGACGTAGTCGTAACCGCCCTCGCCGAGCAGCTCGGCGGCAGGATCGGTGCAGAAGCCGTGCGTGCCCAACGAGCCGTCATCGGTGCACACGTTGACCGTGGCTCCCAGCGCGCGAAACTCATCGACGCCCACGGCCTTGGAAGCGGTGCCAAAGCCCAGGCATACGTCAACGTCCACGCCCTGCTCGGCAAGCATGCCAGCCAGGCAGAGCACGGGCGGAACGCCAATGCCGCCGGCGACGAGCAGTGCTTTCCTGGTACCCTCGGGCACGAACCAGCCGCGGCCGCCAGGGCCCAGCAGGTTGGAGGTGGAGCCAGGGGCCATCTGCGACAGACGACGGGTATCATCGCCCACGACGGCGTACCACAGCTCGACGGTGCTGGCCTCGGCGTCGGCACGATAGAAGCTCAGGGGCACGCGAAGCAGCGAGGAAGCATCGCCCGGCACGGCAATATTCACGAACTGACCGGGCTTGAGCGCACTTGCAAGCTTGGGGGCCGAGATAACGAGCGAGAAGATGCCGTCGGCGATCTCCTGGTTCGAGACGACCTCGAAGTCGTGCATGCGTGCAGTGGAAGGTGTGGGCATAGACGCTCCAATCCCCCATGCGGTTGCATGGTTCAGGCGAACAGAAAGCGCGGCACCGCAAGGGCGCCGCGCACAAAAGCGATAAGGCTATGCTAGCAGATGCAGCCGTCGGCAAGCGTCTGCTTACCGCCGACAAACACATCGGTGGCACGACCGGTGAGCGTGCGGCCGGCAAAACCGGAGTTCTCGGCGCGCGACTCGTAGCCGCCCTCGCCGACCGTCCAGGTGGCGGTGGGATCGAACACGGTCAGGTCGGCAACGGAGCCTGCCCTGACCTGAACCTGGTCGAGGCCCAAGATCTCACGCGGCTTGATGGCCATAAGCTCGACCATGCGTCCCATGCCCATCTTGCCGGTGTTGACCAGCTCGGTAAGCACGAGAGCCAGCGAGGTCTCGAGGCCGATCATGCCGAAGGGCGCAAGCTCGAACTCACGGGCCTTCTCCCACGGGGTGTGGGGAGCGTGGTCGGTGACGATGACGTCTACGGTGCCGTCGATGACGCCCTGACGGATAGCCTCGGCGTCTTCATCGGTACGCAGCGGCGGGTTGACCTTGAGCGAGGTGTTGTAGGTCTCGTCCAGGTCGTTCTCGGTCAGGAACATGTGGTGCGGGGTGGCCTCGCAAGTGACCTGCACGCCAGCTGCCTTACCGGCACGCACGAGCTCCAGGCCATGGGCGGTGGAGATGTGCTGGATGTGCAGCTTGGCACCGGTCAGCTTGGCGATCTCGATATCGCGAGCGATCTGCAGCTCCTCGCCAGCCGCCGGCCAGCCCTCGAGGGCCAGACGGGTAGAGACCTTGCCCTCGTTGACCTGGCCGTGACCGACCAGGTCCTCGTCCTGGCAATGGCTCATAAAGACCTTGCCGAACATCTTGCCGTAGTCCATGCAGCGACGGAGCATGCCTGCCCCCTGCACGCCGCGACCGTCGTCGGTGAAGGCGACGGCGCCGTGGGCGACCATATCGCCCATCTCGGACATAGCCTCGCCCTTAAGACCGCGGGTCATGGCGCCAGAAGGATAGACGCGGCAGTGGCCGACCTCGGCAGCGCGGGACTTGACGAACTCAACGACGGTACCGTTATCGGTAACGGGGTCGGTGTTGGGCATGGCGCACACGCCGGTGAAGCCGCCCTTGGCAGCTGCGCGGGTGCCGCTCTCGATGTCCTCTTTGACCTCGTAGCCGGGCTCGCGCAGGTGGACGTGCATGTCCACCAAGCCAGGGACGAGGTACTTACCGGAAAGGTCGCGGACCTCGGCTCCCTCGGCGGCGAGGTTCTCGCCGACCTCGGCGATCTTGTCGCCGTCAATCAGGACGTCAACGACACCGTCAAGCTCGACAGACGGGTCGACGACGTGGGCATTCTTAAGAAGCAAGGCCATTATCGGCACCTCCAAGCAGCAGATACAGGATAGCCATACGCACGCAGATACCGGCGTAGACCTGCTCCAGGATGACGGAGCGTTGCGGGTGGTCGGCCATATAGGAGTCGAACTCGACACCGCGGTTGATGGGGCCCGGGTGGCAGATGATCGCGTCGGGCTTCATGAGCTTCTCGCGGTCCTTGGTCAGACCGAAGAGCTTGTGGTACTCGCGAATCGTGGGGAACGGGGCACCCTCGAGGCGCTCCTGCTGCACGCGCAGCATGTAGACGACGTCCAGCTCGGGCAGAACGGAATCGAGGTCGCTCGTCACGTGGTCGCAGCCCAGAACCTCGGGCGCCGGCGGCAGCAGCGTGCCGGGGGCGACAGCGTAGGTCTCGCAGCCCATGATCTTCAACGCGGGGATCAGCGAGCCACAAACGCGGGAGTGGGAGATGTCGCCGACGACGGCGACCTTCAGACCGTGGAAGTCACCCTTGTGTTCCCAGATGGTGTACAGGTCGAGCAGAGCCTGCGTGGGGTGGTTGTGCTTGCCGTCACCGGCGCAGATAACACTCGCGGGCGAATTCTGCGTGACGATGTAGGGAGCACCAGCATGCTTGTCGCGCACGACAATACAGTCAATCTTGTAGGCGTTGAGGGTCTCGACGGTATCGACGAGGCTCTCGCCCTTGACCGTGGAGGTCGAGGAGCCGCCGAAATTGAGGCTGTCGGCCGAAAGACGCTTCTCGGCGAGCTCGAAGGAGCTGCGGGTACGCGTCGAGGGCTCGTTGAACATGTTGACGATGGTCTTGCCCTTGAGCGTGGGGACCTTCTTGATGGCACGCTCATTGACCTCGGAGAACGCCTTGGCGGTCTCGAGGATGAGCTTGATGTCCTCTTCGGAGTACTCGGTAATGTCGATCAGGTGCTTATGATTGAACGCCACGGTACTACTCACCTCCCAGCGGCGCGGAGCCCACGTGGGAACCCGGCGCGACGTCGTTGATCTCGACAGCAGTACGGCCGTCGACTTCCTTCATATATAGGTGTACGTTCTCCTCGTGCGACGAGGGAACGTTCTTGCCGACAAAGTCCGGCGAGATAGGGAGCTCGCGGTGACCGCGGTCAACGAGAACTGCCAGCTCGACTCGGCTCGGACGGCCCAGGTCCATAACGGCGTCCAGAGCGGCGCGGATGGTACGACCCGTGTACAGGATGTCGTCCACCAGCACGACGCGCTTGCCGTCGACGCTGAAGGGAATGTTGGTAGCGTGGATCGCGGGAGCGAAATTGGTCGCATAGTCATCGCGATAGAAGCTGATGTCCAGGCTGCCGAGCGGAACGTCGACACCCTCGATCTCCTTGATCGCCTCGGCGAGCTTCTTTGCCAGAAGGTCGCCGCGCGTGACGATGCCGACCAGAGCGAGGTCTTCACAGCCCTCGTTGCGCTCGAGGATCTCGTGCGCGATGCGGGTCATCGCTCGGTTGACGGCGGTCTCGTCCATGATGACCGCCTTGGGGGAAGTCGTGCCCATCGATCTCCTTCCTCACATGTCTTGACTGCTGACACAGTCAAAAAAATAGATGCCCGACCGCTCAAAGCGGACCAGACACCCACAGGAAGTACTGCTCATTGACAGCTATGTAATTCCATGTGGGTATCTCGTACCCCTTTAATGGTCAAGGCATAGTGTAGCCAACCTCAGGCTCAAATGCGAGCATAAATACTAGTCAATCCGTAAACGGAGCCAATAGCTCCAAAAACCTATATATATTTGTGGGACGCGCTTGAAAACCTTGTTGCGAGCTGGCATAATCCCCTCTGCTGCACGCTAATCGGATCTACGTCCAGGGCCGTAGCGTGGGCACTATCGCCAAAAGAGGAATATCTCTGTGTAGATTGCGCACAGAGACATGCTTCTGTGCTATAGTTCAGGCTTGTTTGTTAACGCGACATGTTCGTTTGTCGCCCAAGGAGGGTCAGTTATGTCCAAAGTTTGCGAAGTTTGCGGTAAGCACCCCGTTGCCGGTCGCTCCATCAGCCACTCTCACCGCGTCACCAACCGTAAGTTCCGCCCCAACATCCAGCGCGTCTACGTCGTCGTCGATGGTCACCGTCGCAAGATGAACGTTTGCTCCACCTGCCTCAAGTCCGGCAAGGTTGCGCGCTCCTAAATAAGGTCTTACCAACAAGTACCTCGGACTCTCCGGGTCAAAGACCTCGCGTTCACATAGAACTTACCAAAGGCGTCCTCCCCTACGGAGGGCGCCTTTTTGCACTCATTGGGGACAGACTTACATGAGTGCTTTCACACATTTGGGACAGACATAACGCGTGCCGGCAGCGGTTCGCCCCTGCCTCACGCTGCCTCATTCCAGCCTATGGTGGCCTTGGTCACGCTTGTAGCGCCGATACCGGTGATACGGGCAATTTGCTTGACCGTGAGATGCGCCCGCCTGAGCCTCAGAAGACAGGCATCGCGTTCGGGGCGTGGCAGAGCCTTGAGCAGCGCAGGGTCTATGCTCGGCAGGGCTTCGCGCGCGACGGCCAGGGCATCCTCATCGGGAATCCGCCGGCGCGGAAGGATCCCCACTGACCAGATGTGCGCGGCAACTTCCTTGAGATGGTCGCAATAGCAACGGGAGCCTCCGACAATATCGAGCATAGGGGCTGCATCACAAATATCAAAAGGATCGTAGCCCAGCTGGTATGCCTTGTAGCTTGACCAACGGTACGCCTCGAGCGATTCGAGCGCGCCTTTCACGGGATTAAGATGGATATAATCGAGCAGCTGCACTGCCTGCGTGTCCGACTCAACCGCGACCCGCGAATAGCGATTGTCAAACAGATGCCCCGTTCTCCCCGTTTTCCCATTGAAATATTTAGCATATGCCGTCAGTGCGCACTGCATTGCCTTTGAAAGGTTGTCACATGGGTCATCAACCATCAAATGGAAGTGATTGTCCATAAGGCACCAAGCCAACACCGCCACTTCATGGCGCGCGAACCTATCCGAGATATCCGATAAGAAACGATAACGGTCGGAGTCATCTTCAAAAATAATCTGTTTGGAATTACCACGGTCAAAGACATGGTAATAGCCGGTGATCGAAACGGCGCGGGCGCATCGGGGCATAATCTCTCCCTCCAAAACTGTACAGGCAACACCTAAAAGGAGAGAAGCAACGCGAAATGCTGAGCCTGTGACCTATTTATATCCAATGAGCGGCAAAAACAGGTCCAGAACGGCAAAATGGCAAAACGATGTCTGTCCCAAATGAGTGAAAACACTCATGCAAGTCTGTCCCCAATGAGCGGGGCGATGCAGCATTAGTTGAATCGTTTCATTTAGTTGAAGCGTTTTAGTGTGCCTTTTACGGGAATCTTACCGTTCGCCGAATAATTTCTTGCTATCATGCAAGGCGTAGGGTAAATCTCCGATCGCAAGGAGACACAAATGGTGAAAAAGTCACCGGAAAACACTACTCCCGCAATTGTGGACAACGTAGAGGCGCTTGAGGCTAAGCTCGCTCAGATGCGAGAGGCCCAGGCGCTTTTTGCTACGTACACGCAGGAGCAGGTCGACAAGATCTTCTATGAGGCCGCCATGGCCGCCAACAAGGCTCGTATCCCGTTGGCGAAGATGGCCATCGAGGAGACCGGCCGCGGCGTTCTTGAGGACAAGGTCATCAAGAACCACTACGCCGCAGAGTACATCTATAACGCTTACAAGAACACCAAGACCTGTGGTGTCCTGGAGCGCGACGAGGCTTACGGCATCACCAAGATCGCCGAGCCCATCGGCATCGTGGGCGCCGTCATCCCGACGACCAACCCCACCTCCACCGCGATCTTCAAGACGCTGATCTGCCTGAAGACCCGCAACGCCATCATCATCTCCCCGCACCCGGCTGCCGCCAAGTGCACCATCGCCGCCGCCAAGCTCGTGCTTGACGCCGCCGTTAAGGCCGGCGCCCCCGAGGGCATCATCGGCTGGGTCGATGTCCCCTCCATCGAGCTGACCAACATGGTCATGCGCGACGTCGACATCATCCTCGCCACCGGTGGCCCGGGCATGGTCAAGGCCGCTTACTCCTCGGGCAAGCCCGCCCTGGGCGTTGGCGCCGGTAACACCCCGGTCGTCATCGACGACACCGCCGACGTGCTGCTCGCCGTCAACTCCATCATCCACTCCAAGACCTTCGACAACGGCATGATCTGCGCTTCCGAGCAGTCCGTGACCGTCATCGACACCATCTATGACCAGGTTAAGGCCGAGTTCCAGAAGCGCGGCTGCTACTTCGTCAAGCAGGGTGCCGAGATGGAGGCCCTGCGTGCCGCCATGTTCAAGAACGGCGCTCTCGACCACCGCATCCCCGGCATGGCTGCCGCCAAGATCGCCGAGCTCGCCGGCATCGAGGTTCCCGCCAAGACCAAGATCCTGATCGCCGAGGTCACCTCCACCGACCCCGCCAAGGAGGAGTTCTCCCACGAGAAGCTCTCCCCGGTCCTGGCCATGTACCACGCCAAGGACTTCCAGGAGGCCGTCGACAAGGCCGAGCACCTGGTGCTCGCCGGTGGCCCGGGCCACACCGCCTCTCTGTACGTGCACCCCGCCCAGGCCGAGAAGATCAGCCTGTTCGAGCACGTCATGAAGGCCTGCCGTATCGTCATCAACACCCCGTCCTCGCACGGCGGCATCGGTGACCTGTACAACTTTGGCATGAAGCCGTCTCTGACCCTGGGCTGCGGCTCCTGGGGCGGCAACTCCGTCTCCGAGAACGTTGGGGTGAAGCACTTGATCAACGTTAAGACTGTGGCCGAGCGCCGTGAGAACATGCTGTGGTTCCGCGCTCCCGAGAAGGTCTACTTCAAGAAGGGTTCCACGCCCGTCGCCCTCGACGAGCTGGGCAACGTCATGGGCAAGAAGCGCGCCTTCATCGTCACCGACCAGTTCCTCTTCAAGAATGGCAACACCCGCGCCATCGAGGCCAAGCTCGACGAGATGGGCATCGCCCACGACTGCTTCTACGACGTCGAGCCCGATCCGTCGCTGCAGTGCGCACGTCGCGGCGCCAAGCAGATGGCTCTCTTTGAGCCGGACGTCATCATCGCCGTCGGCGGTGGCTCCGCTATGGACGCCGGCAAGATCATGTGGATGATGTACGAGCACCCCGAGTGCAAGTTTGAGGACATGGCCATGGACTTCATGGACATCCGCAAGCGTATCTTCACCTTCCCCGAGATGGGCAAGAAGGCCTACTTCGTCGCCGTCCCGACCTCCTCGGGTACCGGCTCCGAGTGCACGCCGTTCGCCATCATCACCGACAAGGAGACCGGCATCAAGTGGCCGCTCGCCGACTACGCGCTGCTCCCCAACATGGCTATTGTCGACGCCGACAACTGCATGACCGCCCCGCGCGGCCTGACCGCTGCCTCCGGCATCGACGTCATGACCCACGCCATCGAGTCCTACGTCTCCATCATGGCTTCCGACTACACCAAGGGCCTCTCCGAGCGCGCTGCTAAGCTCGTCTTCGAGAACCTGCCCTCCAGCTTCACGAACGGCGCCAAGGACCCGCATGCCCGCGAGGAGATGCACAACGCTTCCTGCATGGCCGGTATGGCCTTCGCCAACGCCTTCCTGGGCCTCAACCACTCCATGGCCCACAAGCTCGGCGCTTTCCATCACCTGCCCCACGGCCTCGCAAACGCCGTCATCCTGACCCGCGTCATGCGCTACAACGCCGCCGAGGCTCCCGTCAAGATGGGCACCTTCTCCCAGTATCCTTACCCCAACGCGCTGCACAACTACGCCGAGATGGCCAAGTACTGCGGCATCGAGGGCAAGGACGACAAGGAGGTCTTCGAGAACTTCATCACGAAGCTCGAGGAGCTCAAGGACTTCATCGGCGTCAAGAAGACCATCGCCGACTACGGTGTCGACGAGCAGTACTTCCTCGACACCCTCGATGAGATGACCGAGCAGGCATTCAACGACCAGTGCACCGGCGCTAACCCGCGCTACCCGCTCATGAGCGAGATCAAGGAGCTCTACCTGGACGCCTACTACGGCCGCGAGCCTCAGGATTACGCCGTCTGCTAGTTCTAGCACGGTTTTAACGGCGGGGGTGCACGGGTGTTTCACACACCCCCGCCGTCGCTTCTATCGCATCGTTGAAAGGATGCAACCATGCTGCTACCCGATTCCAAGACCGAGCTCGTCCGTCGCGGCAACAAGGTCGTTTACGACCTGGGCGACAAGATCGTCAAGGTCTTTAACGAGACCAAGCCCGTCTCCGACGTGTTCAACGAGGCTTTGAATCTTGCCCGCATCAATGAGTGCGGCATCCGCAGCCCCAAGGCTCTCGAGGTTTCCCAGCTCGAGAACGCCAACGGCTGGGCGCTCGTGACCGAGAAGGTTCCGGGCACCACCCTTGCCGAGAAGATGACTGCCGAGCCCCAGCGCTTTGGTGAGTACCTCGAGATGTTCGTCGACCTCCAGATCGAGATCCACGGCTACACCTCCCCGCTGCTCAACCGTCAGCGCGACAAGTTCGCCCGCATGATCGACAGCCTTGATCAGCTCAATGCCACCACGCGCTACAACCTTCAGGAGCGTCTGGACGGTATGACCAAGGAGTTCAAGGTCTGCCACGGCGACTTCAACCCCTCCAACGTCATCGTCGGCGACGACGGCCAGCTCTATGTGTGCGACTGGGCACACGCTACCCAGGGCTCCCCTGCTGCCGACGTTGCCACCACCTACCTGCTCTTTGCCCTCAACAGCAAGGACCAGGCCGAGGCTTATCTGGAGCTCTACTGCGACCGCGCCGACATGCCCATGCAGGTCGTACGTCAGTGGACGAGCATCGTCGCCGCTTCCGAGCTCGCTCGTAAGCGCAACGTGAACGATGAGTTCCTTAAGAACTGGATCGACGTCGTCGATTATCAGTAATATCTGAGCGATTAATTTCGCATCGGAGGCACAAAGGAAACCCCGCAGCTCGCATGGGCTGTGGGGTTTCCTTTTAGCGATTGAGTACGTCGAGAAGATAAAAGGACGGCCCCGCATCTCCCCTATCTGGAGAAATGCGGGGCCGTCCCGTATATCGAACTACAAGCGAAATCGCCGATTAACGGCGTGCCGCCTTCACAAGCTCGGCGACCTTGGCGACGACCTCGTCGATCGCCACGTCCTCGCGCTCACCCGTGGCACGGTCCTTGAGCTCGACGGTGCCGTTCTTGAGGCCACGCTTACCCAGAACGACCTGATACGGGAAGCCCATAAGGTCGTTGTCGGCAAACTTAAAGCCGGGACGCTCGTCACGGTCGTCGACGACGACCTCGATACCCTCGGCGCATAGACCATCAACGATCTGCTCGCAGACGGTAGCGCACTCCTCCTTCTTGGGGTCGAGCGGAATCACCGCAACCTCGTACGGAGCGACGGAGACCGGCCAGACGATACCGTGCTCGTCGTTGTGCTGCTCCACGACGGCAGCGAGCGAACGGGACACGCCCACGCCGTAACAACCCATGATGAGCGGCTTCTCCTTGCCGTCCTCGTCCATAAAGGTGGCACCCATGGCCTCGGAATACTTGGTGCCCAGCTGGAAGACCTGGGAAACCTCGATGCCGCGAGTAGCAGAGAGCGGCTTGCCGCAGTGCGGGCAGGGATCGCCGGCAACGACGGTAACCAGGTCGGCCCACTCGTCGACGGTAAAGTCGCGCTCGGGGCAGGCACCGGTAAAGTGATAATCGACCTCGTTGGCACCGCAGGCCCACTGCTTGGACTCGCGCAGGCTCTCGTCGCACACCAGACGGATGCCCTCGGGCAGGTTGACCGGTCCGATAAAGCCCTTGTGCAGACCGTTCGCCTGAAGCTCCTCGTCGGTCATCATACGATAGCCCTTACCAAAGACATGCTCGGCCTTGCAGTCATTGAGCTCGTGGTCGCCCGGGACAATGGCCACGACCGGCTTGCCCTCGGAGTCGATCAATGCCAGCGACTTGCGCGTGCCGTTCTCGGGGAAGCCGAAGAACTTGGCGACGGCCTCGATGGTGCCCATACCCGGAGTCTCGACCTTGGTTAGTGTACCGTCGCCGGGGCCCTCGGTCACAACGACCTTGGTGCTTGCAGCCTCGTCATCGGCAGCAAAACCGCAATCGTCGCAGTAGACGAGCGAGGCCTCGCCGGCGTCGGCCAGAGCCATGTACTCGACGGAGGTGTCGCCGCCGATCTCGCCGGAGTCGGCGACAACGGGCAGAGCCTTGATGTAGCAGCGCTCGCAGATGTTGGCGTAAGCCTGCTTCATCTTGTCGTACTCCTCCTGCAGGCTCTCCTGCGTGGCAGAGAAGCTGTAGGCGTCCTTCATGATGAACTCACGGCCACGCATCAGGCCAAAGCGGGGACGGAACTCATCGCGGAACTTATCCTGAATGTGGTACAGGTTGACGGGCAGCTGCTTATAGGAGCGCAGCTCGTTGCGCACCAGGGCCGTGACGGTCTCCTCATGCGTGGGGCCCAGCACAAACTCGCGACCATGACGGTCGTCAAAGCGCACGAGCTCCTTGCCATAGGCATCGATACGGCCGGACTCACGCCACAGCTCAGCATCGACCATAATGGGCATCATGAGCTCCTGGGCGCCGGCGGCGTCCATCTCGTCGCGCACGATGTTCTCGATCTTGCGAATCGAGCGCCAAGCGAGCGGCAGATAGGAATACAGGCCGGCGGCCTCCTTGCGAATCATGCCGGCACGGAGCAGCAGGCGATGGCTCGCAAGCTCGGCGTCGGCCGGATCCTCTTTGAGCGTCGGCGCATAGAGCTTAGACATATACATTGCTCGAGTCATTTATTTCTCCTCAATAAGCTTGTCGACCTCGGCCATAAGCGCGTCGACAATTTGATCCTCAGCTACTTTACCAATGATCTGGCCATGCGAAAAGAGCAGGGCCTGACCACGTCCGCAAGCAACGCCCAGGTCGGCATCAGAAGCCTCACCGGGGCCATTAACGGCACATCCCATGACGGCAATCGAAAGCGGCGCGGCATAGTTCTTAAGCCGCTCGGTTACTTCCTCAGCGATAGGAATCAGGTTAACCTGGCAGCGGGCGCACGTGGGGCACGAGACAATCTCGGGACCACGGCGACGCAGGCCCAGGGACTGCAGGATACCCCAGGCGACCGGCGGCTCCTCGACCGGATCGGCCGTGAGCGAGACGCGCATGGTGTCGCCAATGCCCTCGGAAAGCAGAATACCCAGGCCCACAGAGCTCTTAATGGTGCCCTGGAGCTTGGTTCCGGCCTCCGTCACGCCCAAATGAAGCGGAACATGGGGGATTTCGCGCGAGAGGGCACGGTAGGTGTCGAGCGTCGTTTGCACGCTATGGGCCTTAGCCGAAAGCACAATGTTCGTAAAGCCGCGGTCTTCAAAATGCTTGACGAAACGCTCGCTCGACATCACGAGCTTTTCGGGCTGCGTGAGGTCGTCGCGCTCGGCGATATCCTGCTCAAGCGAACCGGCATTGACGCCGATACGAATCGCACAGCCAGCAGCACCCGCAGCATCGATCACCGCGTCAACCTTGGCCCAATCACCGATATTGCCGGGATTGATGCGCAGCTTGGCAGCACCAGCCTCAACGGCACCAATGGCGAGCTTATGGTTAAAGTGGATATCGGCGACAATCGGCACCGGAGACTCGGCACAGATGGTGCGGAAACCCTCAAGCGCGGCCTCGGTGGGCACACTCACGCGCACGATATCGCAGCCAGCCTGCGCCAAAGCACGCACTTGCGCAAGCGTTGCCTGGGCATCAGCGGTATCGGTGCAGGTCATGGATTGGACCACCACCGGAGCGCCGCCACCGATCTGCACGCCGCCCACATGCACGGGACGCGTCAGCTCGCGAGGCAAAGGATGGGATAAAGACAATCCAACCACTCCCCTACAGAATAAATCGAAGGATGTCGGAACGAAGCATATAGACAAACAGCAGCGCAAAGAGCGCGATGCCCACATAGCTCACAATCGTCTGGACCTTGAGCGGAAGCTCGCGGCCCGCAATCTTTTGAATGATCTCGATGACCAGCTTGCCGCCATCGAGCGGTGGGATGGGCAGCAGGTTCATAAAGCCAAGCGAGAACGAAATGAGGGCGGCAAACGAAAGGAACGTGGCAGGGCCGGCGGCAGCAGCCTGTGAGGACATAACGCTAATACCCACGATTGAAGAGGACTGGTCGAGAATCTCCATCGTATGCTGCGGCTGGAGCAGGCGCATCACGCCCTCCGCTGTCTGCACGATATAGGAGAACGACAAACGAGCCGACGTGATGGGGTCCAAACGGACCACCTGCGTAGAGGCATACACACCTAGGCGCTCGTCCTCTTTGAGCGCAACCGTGGTCGAATGCTGCTTGCCGTCACGCTCGTACTCGATGGCGATATCGTCCTTACCGGCAGCCTTGCCGATGGCATCGTAAACGTCCATCCAGGTAGAGCACGATACTCCGTCGACCGAAAGGATCGCATCGCCGCCCTCGATTCCCGCCGCGGCGGCAATCGAGCCTTCGTCAACCTGGCCGATCACATTGGTATCCACCGGCACCGTGACGCCCGCGATGGAATAGATGCTCATAAGGAGCAAAAAGCCCGTCAGGATATTGACGATAATGCCCGCAAGCAGCATAAAGGAACGCTTGACAAAGCCCTGGCCCAAATAGGTGTGCGAGCGCTCGCGTGCAAGGAATTCAGACTCGGCGCACGGCAGCTCCCATACATCGCCCTCGGCAGTCGCGTGCTCACGATCGAACCGACGGCCGTCAAAGGTGGTATAACCCGCCGCGTCACGCGGCAGGGTCTGGTACTTGGTGGGATAGTAATTGGGCGAAGGCTTTTCCCCTTCTTCATACCAGGGAGCGATGGAGCCCCAGCCCAACAGCAAAGCACAGGCCTCGAGCACATCCTCCTCGGACAGCTCGAGCTCGACGGCAAGATCGGCCACCGTCACCCGGCCGTGACGATAGATGGCAGCAAGCACGCGGTCGGCACACGAGACGTCGGTCGGATCCATGCCACAAATGGCTGCATAGCCACCCAGCAGCAGCGGCGTCACGCCAAACTTGGTGCCGATACGACGCGACGTGTGGTGGATATCAAAGCGACACGGCAGGCCCAAAAAGAACTCAGTCACGCGGACACCGCAGGCACGCGCCGCCAAAAAGTGGCCGCCCTCGTGCAAAAACACGAGGACGGAAAGCATCAGCAGGCCCCAAAAGACCGATGAGAGAAC
>JAXIYS010000075.1:0-12011 GCA_036304385.1 Collinsella sp.
CCGAACACGTAGTACGGGGCAAAGTAGATGGCAAACATCTGCAGCATGAGCGGCGTACCGCGCATGACTGAAATGTAGATGCGCGCGATCCAGCGCAGCGGCGCGACCTTGCTCATGCGCATAAACGCCACGGGGATTCCCAACGGAATCGACCCCAGCAGCGTCAGCACAAACAGCTGCAAACTGACCAAGAATCCCTGGCTAAGCATCTGCATCATGACCTGAATAGACATTACTTGAGCACCCAATTATCGAAAGACAGACCGTAATCTGCATATTTATCGCAGAGGTCCTTGACCGTGCCATCCTCGTAGAGTGCCTTGAGCGACTCGGCCACGGCATCGGCGGACTTGGTGTCGCCCTTCTTAAAGCCAATGGCGTAGTGCTCGCTGGACAGCGGCTTGTCGAGCTGCGTATAGGCATCGGGCTTGGCGGCAAGCTGATACTGAGCGATCGAGAGGTCACAGGCAACGGCATCGACTGCACCACTCTCGAGCTGCATAAACGCCGTGTTGTACTCACCGATGGTATCGAGCGCGGCAAACGTCGCGGCCAAATCCTTCTGGTCGCCCTCGAGCACATCCTGCGCGGCGGAATCAGTCTGGGTAATCACGGTCTTGCCGGCAAGATCGTCCCAGCTCTTGATACCCGCATCCTTCTTGACCACGAGCACCTGCTCGTTGAGCATGTAAGGCTCGGAGAACGTGTAGTCGTCCTCGCGGCCCTCCATGGTAAAGCCGTTCCAGATGCAGTTGATGGCACCCGAGTTGAGCAGCGTGTCCTTGGCATCCCAGTCGATAGCCTCATACTCAACATCCCAACCCTGCTTGTCGGCAACGGCCTTGGCCAGATCGAGATCAAAGCCGGTGTACTCGCCATCGTCGCCTACAAAGCCATACGGAGGATAGGACTTGTCAAAGCCCACGACGAGCTTCTTGGACTCCGCAGCGCCCTTCACGTCCTTGGCTGCGGTAGATCCGGCAGCAGAGCCCTTATCGGCACCACCGCCGCAGCCTACCAGGCCGAGGCCAAGCACCGTGGCAAGCGAACCGGCTAGACCAACAAACTGACGACGAGACATATCGGCATTCATGGTATCCCCCTTGGTAGCACTTTAGTTAGGTAAAGTGAGTCATGTAACGTTCAGAATCATACACTTTAGTGAGATGGAGTACAAGGGAGAGCTTGCCCGGCGTGGGCGGGGAGCGGCGCGTAATTAAGTTTCCTGCTCTACAGTCCTGCGCAAGACGGAAAGCACATTAAGTGCTTTCCTTTGCGTGCGGAACTCGCGATAAACTTAATTACGCGCCGCTCCCCGCCCACGCCGGGCAAACGTCATTGGACTTATCACTGACGTGAAGTGGACGCTTGTATATCGTCTGCTAGCTTGGCACGGTACAATGCTTTCAGATTTCAATTTATAAATTAGTGGGGTTAATTCATGGCAGAATCTCGTGCGGAGCGTAGGGCTCGTCGTGCTTTGGTGGAGGCGGCTGAGGGGCCGAAGGAGGAGAAATCTTCTACGAAATCCAATTCTTCTAAAGCTGCAAAAAGCAAGTCGACCAAAAGCAAAGCTAAGGCCAAGCGTTCTGGCTCTCGTCGGGGCGGGGATAAAGCGCCTCAGACTCGTTCCACTGGCTCGCACAAGAATCCGGTTTCGCCTGCGCGGAAGGCTGTGGATCCCAAATCGCCTTGTTCCATCATGCGGGCTTGTGGTGGGTGTACGGCGCTCAATCGCCCTTATAAAAAGCAGTTGGCAGCTAAGCAGGCTGCTGTGGAGGAGCTTTTTGCTGCTCTTTGCGAGCGCGAGGGCATCGCCGTTGATCCTATTCGCGGCATGGGCGTCACCCTGGGCGACCCGGGTAAATATCCTGCGCCGCGTGGCTTTCGCCATAAGGCTGCCACTCCCTTTGCTCCCGGTAAGGAGGGCGCTGTCCGTTGCGGTTTCTTTGAGCGCGGCACGCACAGAATCGTTGCCGTGCCCGAATGTCCTGTCGAGGCGCCGGGCGCTCGTCAGATTCTCAACGGCATCGCACGCGAAGCTGAGCGGCTGCATATTCCCGCCTTTAATGAGGACAAGCATCTTGGTTTGCTTCGCTATGCCGTCGTCCGCTGCGGATGGCGCACCGACCAGATCATGGTTACGCTCGTGACCGCCCAGCGTGACTTGCCGCATGCACAGGAGTTCTTTGAGGCCGTCGCGGCACTCGATCCGCATATCGTCACCGTTGCCCAAAATATCAATGGCCGTCCCGGTAACGCCATCTTGGGTGAGGAAACTCGTATCGTCTATGGTGCCGAGTGCATGCGCGATCAGCTGCTCGGCTGCGACTTCGATATCTCCCCCACCGCGTTTTATCAGACCAACCCGCAGCAAACCGAACTGCTCTATCAGCTCGCCATTGACGGTATGGATCTGCAGCAGGGTGACGTACTCATGGATGCCTATTGCGGTAGCGGAACTATCGGCCTGTGCGCAGCCAAAGCCGCCCAGGACAAGGGCATCGGCATTATGCTGCTTGGCGTGGAGCGCAACCCGGCGGGCATTGCCGACGCACGTCGCAACGCCGAGCTCAACGGCCTCACCCGCAGCGCTTGGTTTATGGCCGACGATGCGACCGACTATATTCTCGATGCCGCCGACAACAACGAGCGCGTCGACGTCCTTTCCATCGACCCGCCGCGCGCCGGTTCCACCCCCGAGTTCCTCGAGGCCGCCTGCGCACTTAAGCCGCGCCGCATCACCTATATCAGCTGCAATCCCGTGACCCAAGAGCGCGACCTGCACCAACTCCTCGACGGAGGCTATCGCCTGCTCAAGATCACGCCGGTCGACATGTTCCCTCATACCGACCACACCGAGACCGTCGCGGTCCTCGAGCGCCGCTAATCCACCCCGGTAGATTTTTGGGACAGGAAAGGGGGGCGGCCCGTCTGGACCGCCCCCCTTTCGTTGGACATATGAGTCTCGTTACATCCCCTTGCGCAGGTCGCATACGCCGGCTGCCGCCATCTCGCGCAGCAGCGTCTCGCGGTCGCGCGTCACGATCAGGTCCAGCGGGAAGTGAATCTCGTCGAGCAACTTGCGGGCGTGCTCGAGCTTGCCAATGGCCATACCAATGTGGGCATCGGTCGACACACCAATACCCACGCCCAGCTCGGCGCAGCGCTCGGCAATCTTGCGGCATACGGCCCAATGCTCAGTGTCGGTACCGTGCTCAAGACTATGGTTGTTGATCTCAATGATCTTGTGCTTGGCTTTGGCCGCCAGCAGCACCTCATCGATATCGAACGGCACGCCCGAACGACCCGTATGCCCAAGCATGAACACCTTGGGATGCTCCAGGGCATTGATATACATCTGAGTTGTTTGGGCGAGCGTCGCGCCTTCGGCAAACTGCGGATTATGCACGCTTGCCACCAAATAATCCAAATTGCGCGTCACCAATTCGAACAGCGAATGCTGGTGACCGTACGAATCGCCGGCAATATCGAGCGACACGGGAATGTCCTCGCCAAACAAGCTTCCGTCCAGCGAAACGATATCGACCTCGGCGCCGCGAAGCACCAGCACGCCGCTCCAAATGCGCGGCCAGATATCCTGGTTAATAAAGAACTGGAAACTGCGCAGGTCGTTGGGGCAAGCCGTAACCATAGAGCTCAGATGGTCGGCAGATCCGAGCACCTGCAGGCCACGTTCCGCCGCCCAGTACACATTCTCCTCAATGGTTGAGTACGCATGCGCGGAGAACAACGTATGAGTATGAATATCACAAGAAAGAAGGTAGGGCATCAGGTCTCCTTGTCCAGTATGGCCGTCGCGTATATTCATTGTACGCATAGCTTTCGGCAGTCGTAAAACTGCTTCATCCCAATCACACAACGGCATAGACAACGGGGTCTGGCTTAAAGCCAAACCCCGTTTCACGTAAAACATTGTAAGCAGAGCGCTTTACTTTTGACGATACTCGTCGGCCAGCTGCTTCCAGGCGGGCAGTGAGTTGACGATAGTCTCGTAGCTCACGCAGTAGCCCAAGCGGAACCAGCCCGGCATGCCAAAGCTGTCCGAGGGCACCGCGAGCAGCTCATACTTCTTCGCGCGCTCGCAGAAGGCGTTCGCATCGGGCTCCAGCGCCTTCACCCACAGGTAGAACGCGCCATCCGGCTCAACATACGTGTAGCCGTACTCCGCCAATGCATCGGTAAGCGCCGTGCGGTTGCGTGCATAGGCCTCAACGTCACTCGGCTCATCGATGCAGTCGATAATTACGCGCTGGAAGAGCGCCGGCGCACACACGAAGCCCAGCGTACGGGCGGCGCCGGCAACGGCGGGCATTAGACGAGCTGCCCGAGGATTCGTATTGGGAACCAGGATCCACCCCACGCGCTCGCCCGGCAGCGAAAGCGACTTGGAATACGAGTAGCACACGATGGTGTGCTCGTAGATCGAAGGCACCCAAGGCACCTCGGCACCATAGACAATCTCGCGATACGGCTCATCCGAGATAAGCGCGATCGGGTTCTCGGGCTCGCGTTTGGCGTTGACCTCGTGCAAAACATTAGCCAGTCGCGTCAGGGTATCGCGCGTATACACGGCACCAGTCGGGTTATTCGGCGAGTCGATGATGACAGCTGCCGTCTTGTCGGTAATAGCCTTAAGAACGTTGTCCACGCTCAGCTGGAACGTATCTTCATCGGCGAGCGCCTCGACACACGTACAGCCGGCCTTCTCAATCCACACGCGATACTCCGGGAAGTACGGGGCAATGACAATGACCTCGTCACCCGGGTTCGCAACGGCATTGAGCGTGCAGGTGAGCGAAGCTGCAGCGCCCACCGTCATAAAGACGTCCTTGCCCTCATAGCTCGTACCGAAACGACGGTTGAGCGACTCAGCCACGGCGGCACGGCACTGCGGCAGGCCCGGTGCAGGCGTGTATCCGTGCAGCTGCTCGCTCGGCAGTTCAAGCGCCTTTTTGATGGACTCCGCGACGGCAGCGGGAGCAGGAACGCTCGGGTTGCCCAGCGAGAAATCGAATACGTTTTCCGCGCCGATTTGCGCCTTGCGCTCAAGGCCATAGCTAAAAATCTCGCGGATGATGGAGCTTTCCGCACCGCGAGCATACATAGTTTCGTTGATCATCTGTTCCCCTTTCGCATAGGCGCTATTGTACGCTTTAGCCGAGCAAAGCGCCGCAGCAATGTTGATTGGGGACAGACTTAAATGCGTGAAAACGCTCATTTAAGTCTGTCCCCAATCAACAAAAAGAAAAAGCCTCCGCAGGTTTCCCCGCAGGGGCTTTCGCCACAAAGGCTATTTGTCGGCATCGGTGTCGGCACCGGCATTGGCGGCACAGTCATCGCTGACATCATCGGATGCGGCTTCTGCATCCTCCTGCATAGCCGCCTGCGCAAAGGCTGCGGCATCGGCCGCCAGCTCTTCCTCGCTCATGCGAGGCGCACGCTTCTTGGTCGGCATGCCGGCCGCCTTGGCATTGCGCTCCTCCTTGGCCGCCAGGATATCGCCCTCACGCTCAAGGTAGGCGTCCCACTCGTTGTCGAGCAGGGCGTTCACGGCGTCACCCTCGACGGTCTCACGCTCAAGCAGCACCTTCGCCATCAGGTCAAGCTGATCGCGACGGGCATCCAAAATCTCGGCCGCACGACGATGGGCCTCACGCATAATGCGCTGAACCTCGATATCGATGCGGCGCGCCGTCTCCTCGGAGTAATCCTGATGATCGGCATAGTCGCGGCCCAGGAATACCTGATGCTGCGCCTCACCAAACACCTGCGTTCCAAGCTCCTCGCTCATGCCCAGGCGCGTGACCATCTCGCGCGCCATCTTGGTCGCGCGCTCCAGGTCGTTGCTCGCGCCCGACGTGATGTCGTCACACATGAGCTCCTCGGCAACGCGACCGCCCAAAAACACGGCAAGCTCGTCAAGCATCTCGTTCTTGGTCTTGAGGAAGTGGTCCTCCTGCGGAAGCTGCAGCGTGTAGCCCAGGGCCTGACCGCGGCTGACAATCGAGATCTTGTGGACCGGATCGGAGTGCTCCAGGATGTGGCCCACCAGGGCGTGACCGCTCTCGTGGTAGGCAATCGTGGTGCGCTCGGCCTCGGTCATCACGCGACCCTTGCGCTGCGGTCCGGCAATCACGCGCTCCATCGATTCCTCGACCTCGTCCATCGAGATCACGGAACGATGACGGCGAGCGGCCAGCAGCGCAGACTCGTTGAGCAGATTTGCCAGATCGGCGCCGGTGAAGCCAACGGTCATCTGGGCGAGCTTCTCAAACTTCACGTCCTCGTCCATCGGCTTGTTCTCGGCATGCACGCGCAAAATCTGCTCGCGGCCCTTCACATCCGGACGGTCGACCGTGACCTGACGGTCAAAACGACCGGGACGCAGCAATGCCGGATCCAAGATGTCAGGACGGTTGGTCGCAGCAATCAGGATGACCGACTCGCTCTCCTCAAAACCGTCCATCTCGACCAGCAGCTGGTTGAGCGTCTGCTCGCGCTCGTCGTGACCGCCGCCCAAGCCAGCTCCGCGCTGGCGTCCCACAGCATCGATCTCATCGATGAAGATAATCGACGGGGCCTGGGACTTGGCCTCCTTAAAGAGGTCACGCACGCGGCTGGCGCCGACACCCACGAACATCTCGACAAAGTCGGAACCCGAGATGCTAAAGAACGGCACGCCCGCCTCGCCGGCAACAGCCTTGGCCAGCAGCGTTTTACCGGTGCCCGGAGGGCCCACCAGCAACACGCCACGCGGGATCTTGGCGCCCAGCCTGCGATAGCGATCCGGATCGCTCAAAAAGTCACGAATCTCCTCGAGCTCCTCGACTGCCTCGTCCACGCCGGCAACGTCTTCAAACTTGACCTTGGGGCGCGTGGCCTCGTTGGTCTTGGCGTTGGTCTTGCCAAACTGCATGTTCCTGTTGTTGGCGCCCATCATCTGGCGCATAAAGTAGAACATGATGGCGATCAGGGCAATCGTCGGAAGCACGCTCATCGCCAAGTCGCCCCAAAAATCGGGGTCATTGGTGTTGACGATGTACTTGGTATCGGGGTGCTCCGCCATAAGCTCGGCAAGCGAATCGGAGCCGACATAGGTCGAGGAGAAGCCCTTGAGCTCGCTCGTATCGCCCTTGTCCTTCTTCGTCTTCCAGTAATGACCCGTCACGCTTCCGTCTTGAACCGTATAGGTCAAATCTTCGACGCGATCCTGCTTAATGGCGTTGACCATCTCGCTCGTTGCGAGCTTTACGGTATTGCTGGAATTGGCAAAGCCGGAGCCCATGTTAAAGAAGGCGTAGCCCAGAAGCGCGCAAGCCAAAATAAAATACAGCCAGCCCGTACGCGTGGGCTTCTTGCCTCCGGGCACCCCCGGGATCTTAGGCTCCCGGGGAGTCTGGGAATTGTTATCGTTACGGTCGTCGGGCATCTTACGAATAAACCTCCGGTTTCAAAATGCCCAGATACGGAAGGTTACGATAGCGCTCGGCATAATCGAGGCCGTAGCCCACCACAAAGGCATCGGGGCAATGGGTTCCAACATACTTGGGCGTGATGGCCGAGGTACGGTCCTCAACGTCCTTCCACAGGAAGGCGGCGACCTCCAGAGAAGCGGGCTTGCGGCTCTCGAGGTTCTTCATCAGATACTTGAGCGTCAGGCCCGAGTCCAGAATGTCCTCGACGATCAGCACGTCGCGACCGCGGATGTCGATATCCAGGTCCTTAATGATACGCACGATACCCGAGGACTTCACACCGTCGCCATAGCTCGAAACAGCCATGAAATCGATGTTGGTCGGCAGCTCGATCTTGCGCATCAGGTCGCCCATAAAGACCACGGCGCCGCGCAGGACCGCAATCAGCACCAGATCCTTACCCGCGTAGTCGCGAGTAATCTGCTCACCTAGGCGAGAGACGATACCGTCGATATCCTCCTGCGTAAACAGAACCTTCTCGATATCCGGATGTTGAGAAGCCATGACAACCCTTTCTTGTGCTTATCGCCCACACACCGCCGTATGGACGCGAACTTCACATTCTAGCAGCGCACGGGGTATATTTTCCAGCCCGTACGCCATCAGCGCGGGAATACCGTCAACGTCGCACAGAATAGCTGACGTGGAACGCTATTCCGCATCGACCACGCGAAGCAGATACGCCACGCGCGTTGCGGCCGTGCATTTAAAACGCTCGTCTGTGCGAACGCCTGCGACCCATACTACGGCACCTCCCGGAGCCGTTCTCACCACAGGAACGCCTGCGCGCTCAGAAACGGGAATACGAGCCTCGTTGAGCAGGTCGGACACCTTCTTACTTCGCCCACTCATGCCCAACGGACACATCACATCCCCCGGCGCGGGACCGTCTACCCACAGACGCGCCAAACGCGCCTCAGCGGGAATCTCCCCGCGCGAGCCGGCGAGCATCCGTTCGCTATCGCGATCGGCAAAGCCCAGCGTCGCTGCATCCACCATAGCGACCACCCCTCCGACACCCGCAAGTTCGCGGGCACGGCGCACAATAT
Source organism: Collinsella sp. (assembly GCA_036304385.1). Lineage (GTDB taxonomy): Bacteria > Actinomycetota > Coriobacteriia > Coriobacteriales > Coriobacteriaceae > Collinsella. The sequence continues at coordinate 8,549 of JAXIYS010000075.1, forward strand.
CACACCCCGGCTCGACGGCTATCGGCTCTGCCACCAGGATGCGGCCCGCCCCCAGCGGCAATCGACCGGGAATGGTGACCCAATCGGCAACTAACCCCTCGCGCGCCGCCGGGGCCTTGAATGACAGCATGCCAAACTCCACGCGCACATCGATTCCCGCCGGCAGCGTGACCGAACCCGAGCCTTCGGCAACACAGGCAAGCACGCGCTCCACATGCCGCATCTCCGGGCGAGCGTCTGGGTCGATACGCTTAATTGCCAGTCGCACCATGCGCCGAGCAATCGCCACCTCGGCCGCGGCCAGTCGGCGAGCGTCAAGGACCAGTGCACCCGCCGCCTCCTTGCGCAGGCAGCTTCGAAACGCCTGTGCGGAAAGCTGGGAAAGAAAGGCGTCCTCATCGCCTAAGATCTCGCAGGCGGCGCCAATCGTCTTACAGACGCTCGCGTTGCGCTGCGCCACCACCGGCATCACTCGATGGCGCACGTAGTTGCGCAAGTACGACACGTCCTCGTTGCTCTCGTCCTCTCGCCACGGCTGACCATGCACCTGCAGATAGCCCACGAGCTCATCATGAGTCAGGTCGAGCAAGGGACGCACCACGATATTCCTCCGGCGAGGAATGCTCGATAGACCAGCGGGCCCCGAACCCTTAATCGCGTTCATCAAAAACGTTTCCGCGCGATCCGAAGACGTGTGCGCGGTGCAGATACGAGCCGCCGTTCGCGGTGCCCCCGTCTGGGCGCAGAGCTCGCGGACATACCTCCGCGCCGCGGCATAGCGCACCTCGCGGGCAGCCGCCTCGATATTGCCCGATTCATCATCAAAATAGGCATGCTCAACACACAGCGGCAAGCCATATTGTGCGCATAGGCCGCGTACAAAGGCCTCGTCGCCATCGGATGCCTCGCCGCGTAGATGATGGTTCACATGCAGCACGTGCAGCCGCTCGCGCGCGATGGAGGCTACACCACGCCCATCCAGAATATCCAACTTTGATGTGCATGCCATAAGGAGCAAAGCCGTCGAGTCCGCACCACCTGATACCATGAGCACCACGGGGGCAGCCGTCTGCCGCGTTGCCAGGGCTTTATCATCAGCCCGCGATGCAGCATGGTGTCCATAATGCTGAGATACCGTTGGCATTTGCTTCCTCCTCTATTCGTTCGCACCCATTGTATCCTTTGGAATCTTATGTCTCGTCTGCACCTTCATATCCTTGGCAGCGGCTCAAAAGGCAACTGCGCGCTCATCGAAGGCCCCCGGGGGCTCATCATGATTGACGACGGTCTTTCTCGCCGCGAGACATTAAAGCGCATGGCAGAACTGGGGCTCTCGGCAGACAACGTCTCGGCTCTTCTCATTACTCATGAGCATAGCGATCACATCAAGGGTCTCGATGTCTGGTGCAAGCACTGGCACGGCCCCCTCTTTGCCAGCAGGGGCACACTTTCGAACAAAGAAAATCTTTCACATCTGCCTGTCGAGGAATTCGATCCCGGTGACACCCTATCCATTGCCGGCATCCACGTGCAAACCTACTCAACATCACACGATGTCATCAATCCTGTCGGCTATCGATTCGACGCCCTCGATGATTCCATCGGCTTTGCCACCGACACCGGAGAGCTATCGAGCCAGGCCATGAACACCCTCAAAGATTGTCGAGTCCTCGCGCTCGAAAGCAACCACGATGTAGCCATGCTGCGCGAGGGAGAATATCCCCGCTTTCTTCAGGAGCGTATCCTGTCTGCAAGGGGACACCTCTCCAACGACCAAGCCGCCGAAGCCGCGCGCGAACTTGTTACCGATCGCACCGAACAGCTCATTGCCATGCATATCAGCCAAGATAACAATCGTCCGAGCCTTACCGTCAAAAGCTATGCCAAAGCTCTAGCCGCAACCCTGGATGACGAGGTCGGCAGCTCCGCCACCCTTCTCCAAGGATCGCGAAAACTCTCGATACGCCCCGCAAGTCAGTATCAACCGACAACCATTGTATAGACCGCTCAATAAAACAAAAGGGGCCGGGAATCGCTTCCCAGCCCCTTTTGTTGTCTTTTAATAGTGCAGAACACCAACGAAGTTAGTCGATGGAGATCTTCGTAACGTTCTTCTTCTCGACGATCTTGGGAACCGTAACGGTCAGGATGCCGTCAGCGTACTTAGCCGAGAGGCCCTCGCTCGAAGCGTCCTTAAGATACACGCCACGCGTCGCGCTGTACGAGCTGAACTCCTTCTGCAGGAAGTTCTTGCCCTCGTTCTCCTCGTCTTCCTCGACATTCACGCTAATGGACAGACGGCCCTCGTTAAGCTCGACATCGATATCGTCCTTGGCGACGCCGGTCAGATAAGCCTTGACCTCATAGCCATCGCCCTTATCCTCAACGTCAACGGGGAACGCCTTAGAGGCAATCGAGCTGTTCGCTAGGTCGCTCATATCATCAAACAGATCGAACAGCGAGCTTGCAGAGGGACGAACGCCAAAAACCGAACGATAAGGAACCATGCTTGCCATGTTTACCACTCCTTTATAGGACTGCCGAGTCATCTTCTAGGTGACTGGGACTTCTTTTGACGTTCTTATATATGCCCACCCGGTGCTCATATATACATCAGCTATAAAGTTTTTTGAGTCCAGTACTATAAGCATATCTAAGTGCATAGGACTCAGGTTTTAGGAAGGTTAAGGTTCTTTGAACCAGAGCTTAAATAACGAGTATGTCCCCAGCTACAAATAACAAGGGGCTTACAATGAGCGCATACACGTTGTTGGTAACGAGCTAAAGGGCATCATGGACGACCAAAACCAGAACAATATGTTTATGCCGACGCAGGGGGAAAATACTTCCACGCAGCCGCCACGGTTCCATCGCCCCCACATCTCGCAAGAGCCCATTAATGATCCAGAGCCCGAGTATGTGACGAGAAATCGATATCAAACGCTCGAGGATGCCCAAACGGGGCGTAAGCATATGGGCGTCGCATCGAGCGATCCCGTATATCTGAAAGATGCACCGTTATCAAAAAACAGCGCAATCAATGACGACCCGGCGAAAACGCCCATAACTCGGCAGCAAAGAGGCCCCCGACCTAAGCAAACCTTAACGCATTCGGCTCGTTATCTCGAAACGCCAAAACAGGGAAAATCAATCTTCGTTTCGTCAAGCAAACGACGCAAGCAGCATCGACTGACAATCCTGCTTTTGATCATTGTGGCCATAGCAGTTGCCCTTGTTATTCGATTTATTGTCTTTAAATAAAAGCTCATTACCCATAAGCCCAATCGGGTTACAGGTGAAATGCAACTACATTGTGAAGTGTTAGCGTAAATCAGAACCACCCTTAAAAAGGGTGGTTTGCTCTTAGGGTATAACCCACGGGCCCCGGGCTCGCGTCTAAAGGCGCGGGCCCGGACTTCGTCCAGGCCTAGTGCATCTTGACCCGTGGCGCGCCGGTCGAACC
>JAXIYS010000076.1:0-47487 GCA_036304385.1 Collinsella sp.
ACCACCACAAAGGTGCCTGTCCCCTTTGTGGTGGTTTTGGTGGTTAGGCGTCCAGGTAGACGCGCTGGGGCTGGTTGCGGTGTCGGGCGAAGATGATGAGCGCCAGTCCGGCGATCACGAGCGGCAAACTCAGCAGCTGACCCATGGTGATGACGCCGCCCAGCAGATAGCCCAGCTGCGCATCGGGCACGCGCACGAACTCAACGAGAAAGCGGACGATGCCGTACCCCATCACGAACACGCCCATAAACGTACCCTGGGGCAGCAGCGGCTTTTTGCGGCTGAGCACCTGCAAAATACAGAAGAGCACGACGCCCTCAAGAAACGCCTCGTAGAGCTGGGAGGGATGGCGCGGCATATCGCCCGCAGTGCCGCCAAAGACCACACCCCAAGGCAGATCGGTCGGCTTACCCCACAGCTCACCGTTCACGAAGTTGGCGCAACGTCCCAGGCACAGCGCCAGCGGAGCACCGATCACAGCAAGGTCGGCGATGGTCCAGGCGTCGAGCTTATACATGCGGCACACGATGATGCCGCCCAAGATGCCGCCGACCAGGCCACCGTGGAAGCTCATACCGCCCTCGTTGGTGGCAAAGATTTCGAGCGGGTGGGTCCAATAGTAGCCATCGCCGTAAAAGACGACGTAAAACAGGCGCGCGCCGATAATGAGGCCAAAGACCGCGCCGACCACGACGCTCGTCAGGTCATCAATCGTAATGTCGAAGCCCCAACGACGTTGCGTGCGGTACATAACGACCGCCGTGAGCAGGGCGCCGACCACGTAGGCCAGACCGTACCAGTAGATGGTGATGGGGCCCGCCGAGATCGCAACGGGGTCAAGCATATGGTAGAGGTCGTTGAGCATATCGATCCCTCTGCTCCCTACATACAAATGCGGCCGCGGGCCTTACGCTCGCAGCCGCATATTTGGGCGTAACGTCTATGCGGAGCGTACCGCCCGCAGCTTTCGCATCTTAGAACGGTGCGTACTCGTCGTACAGGTCCTCGGCCTCGCCGGAAGCATTGACCTGCTCAACGCGGGTAACGCCGGGCACGTGCTCCTTCAGGATGCGCTCGATACCCATGGAAAGGGTTAGCGAGCTCATGGGGCAGCCGGCGCAGGCGCCCTGCAGCTCCAGCTTGACAACACCCTCGTCGTCGACGCCCACATACTCCATATCGCCGCCGTCGGCCTGCAGGTTGGGGCGGATCTCTTCAAGAACCTTCTTAAGCAGCTCTTCGTTAACAGCCACAGGGGCTCCTTTCTCACAATAACGCGGGCACGCCCGCGGACAGGGGCTATGTTACTACAGCCATGTACCCGCTTAGGCGCCAGCCATGCGTGCGGACACGACTTTCACGAGCAGTCAATTTGAGACGGGGCTCTTTGAACTGCATTCGTCGTCAGATGGCGACAACGCATATCACTGCTGAGCCTGTCCCCCGGTACCAATCTGGACATCGACGATGACCTGGCGGTAGCTGATGCCGCAGGAGTCGAGAATGCGGCGGCTGATACGGCCGTCATCGGTGTCGGCATACTTATTGTCCAGGTAGACGACCTCGCCCACGCCCACCTGCGCCAGGATCTTGGCGCAGTCGTGGCACGGAAACAGCGTGACGTAGACCGTGGAACCCTCGAGGTCTTTGAGCGAGCCGCGGTAGTTGAGCACGGCGTTTGCCTCGGCATGCACCACGTAGTTGTGCTTGTCCTGCAACGGATCATCACTCGTGCCCCACGGGAAAAAGTCATCGTTGAGCGCCGAGGGCGTACCGTTGTAGCCCACCGAAAGGATGCGGTGGTTGGTGCTGGCGATGCACGCGCCTACCTGCGTGTTGGGGTCCTTGCTGCGGCGCTGCGCGGCAATGGCCACGCTCATAAAGAACTCGTCCCAGCTAATGACGTCGCGGCGCTTGCCCGACGCGGTTTGATGAAGATCGTCCGACATGGCAGACACCTCCGAAATCGCAATAGTTTGACCCATTGTAGCAGGTGGAAAGTGAAGACGTTTTTGTCCCACCGTCTCCATCGCTACGCGCGACGGGGCTTTTGATTGATGTGGTAGAGCTCGGCGAGACCCCGCAGCGTCAGTGCATCGTCGACCGTCAGGCTATGGCCGACCAGCGCCGCAAGCGCCTCGGCATCGTCGCCGGTAATGACGATGGGCACATCGCCCTCCCCCGCGGCCTTGGTCGCGCGCATCTCGGCTAGCACCATGTCGAGCATGCCGTCGATGCGTGCCACCTCGCCCAGAACCACGCCCGAGCGCATGGCCTCACGCGTGTTACGGCCGATGACGTGTGTCGGCGCCGAGGGCTCAACTTGAGGCAGGCGCGCCGCAGCGGCCGAGAGCGAACGGGCGCCGAGCGCCAGCCCCGGCGCGATAACGCCGCCGACAAAGGTGCCGTGTGCGTCGATGACCTCGATATTGGTCGTCGTGCCCAGGTCGATCACAATGCACGGCGAGCCGTAGACGGCGCGGGCAGCCACGGCGTCGGCGATGCGGTCGGGACCGATCTCGGCCGGGTCATCGTAGTACACGGGCATGCCGGTCTTAAGTCCCGGCCCCACCGTGAGCACGCGCCCCGTGCAGGTACGGGAAAGTGCCGCCTTCCACGGGCGCTCGAGCGCCGGGACCACGCAGCTCAGCACAGCAGCCGTGGGCACAAGCGCGCCCGGCATGCCCGCATCGGCCGCCAGTGCGGCCATGACCTGCACGAGACGCATGCGCGCCTCGTCTGCCGTGATGCTCGACGGCGTGGTGATCTCGCACGTCGCAAGCGGACATTCCTGCGCCGCGGCCGAATCCTCTGCAAACAGGCCAAAGCGAATGAACGTGTTGCCCACGTCGACCGTCAATATATATGCGCACCCATTAAGCATCGTCGGCGCTCCTTTCGTCTGCCCAGCAGTATATCGCCTACCTAAACCAGTCATCCCAAAATGACTACCTTGCCGCTATACTGGTGCGCGGTCGTTTGCGAGCTCACGCGGCGGCCCTTGGTAACCCGACTTCCCGCGCCGTATCCGTAACGGCGCTCCCGGGGGAAGCGGATATACGCAAAGGAGTTTTATATGAGCAATCCCTCGAACCGCGCTTCGATGCGCGGGCAACTTACGCTGCGCGGCGTCGTCATCGGCGTCCTTGGCTGCGTGATCATCACGGCAAGCTCGGCCTACACCGCCCTCAAGATGGGCGCACTCCCCTGGCCGATCGTCTTCGCTGCCGTCATCTCGCTGTTCTTCCTTAAGCTCATGGGCAACGCCAGCCTCAACGAGGCAAACGTCACCCACACCATCATGTCCGCAGGCGCCATGGTCGCCGGCGGTCTGGCGTTTACCATCCCGGGCGCCTGGATGCTGGGCTATGCCGACCAGATCAGCTGGCTCGACATGTTTATCGTGGCACTCGCCGGCACCATCCTGGGCCTGCTGGCCACGGCGCTCATCCACCGTCACTTTATCGTGGACGCCGCGCTTGAGTTCCCCACCGGCAACGCCGCAGCTCAGACCCTGCGCGCGACCGAGGCCGGCGGCAAGACCGGCAAGCAGCTCTTTGGCTCCATGGCCATCGCCGGCATCTACAGTGTGCTTCGCGACGCCCTGGGCATTGTGCCCAGCATGCTGTGCACGCTCAATATCCCCGGCGTGACCTTTGCCATCTACAACTCGCCCATGTTGCTGTCCATCGGCTTTTTGGTGGGCTTCGCCCCCGTCGCGTTCTGGTTTGCCGGCGCGCTGCTGGGCAATTTTGGCATCATCGTCGGCGGCACCGCTGCCGGTCTGTTTGACGTTATGACCGCACAGGGCATCGTCAAGTCCCTGGGTATGGGCCTCATGATGGGCTTTGGCGTCGCCGTCGTCCTCAAGGACATCCTGCCGCAGGTCGCCGGTATCGTCCGCGGCCTCGCCGCCGACAGCTCCACCGACACCGACGAGCAGTCGCTCATCTCGGGCTCCCTTAAGCTCGACGCCGGCATCATCGGCCTGGGCGCCGCCGCCATCGCCGTGATCGTCGCCATCGCGCTCGACCTTGGTCCCGTTCCAGCCGTCATCGTCACGCTGTTCACCTTTGTCACCACCATCATGAGCGCGCAGAGCTGCGGTCAGACGGGTATCGACCCCATGGAGATCTTCGGCCTCATCGTCATGCTCATCGTGGCAGCCTTCGCGCAGCTCGCTCAGGTCAAGCTGTTCTTTATCGCCGGCATCGTGGCCGTAGCGTGCGGCCTTGCGGGCGACGTCATGAACGACTTTAAGGCCGGCGCCGTGCTGGGCACCAACCCGCGTGCGCAGTGGATCGGCCAGGCCATCGGCGGCATCGTGGGCGCCCTGGTCGCTGCCGCTGTCATGGTCGCGCTCGTCACCGCCTATGGTCCGGACGCCTTCGGCCCCGACAAGAGCTTCGTTGCCGCGCAGGCAAGCGTGGTCGCCACCATGGTCTCGGGCATCCCGAGCGTGCCGTGGTTCGCAGGCGGCTTTATCGCCGGCATCGTCATGTACTGGCTCGGCATTCCGGCCATGATGATCGGCCTGGGCGTGTACCTGCCGTTCTATATGTCGCTCACGGCTTTCCTGGGCTCCTGCGTTAAGCTCGCCTACGACAAGTGGGCCGCTCACCGCGACGCCGAGGCCGGTCTTTCGGACGAGGAGAAGGCCGCCAAGGATGCCGCCTTCCAGGAGCAGGGCCTGGTCGTTGCCAGCGGCCTGCTGGGCGGCGAGTCCATCGTCGGCGTTATCCTGGCGTTTGTCTCCGTGGGCTTGAGCCTGCTGGGCTAAGCCGAACAACAACGCGCCAACGCAGAGCGCGGGGTCGGAATCAATCCGGCCCCGCGCTTTTTGTCTATTTGACCCTTTAGATCCTCACGCCATTTTTAGTCATGCCGACTGACCTGCCTTCCAGGTCACCAAGCCTCGTCTGACACCTCACTCAGCGCGGTGTAGAGTAAAGACGATAGACATGAGGAGCGACTCGGAAGCCAGACGAGGTAAGCATGGAACTCGACAAACAACAGCTCAAGCGACTGCGTGAGCGCCATCATCGGCGCCATGGCATCCGCCCCGCCCACAGCGAGGCCATGGAGAACGCAAGCCGCTTTATAAAGCAGGCATTCAACATTCGCGAGGGACGCGCGCCCTATCACGTGATTCGCAAGCGCTTTGTAAACGGGGCGCGGCTGACCGGCTCTCACTTATGCATCCTGATCATTGCCATGTTGATCGCGAGCATCGGCCTCGATATCGACTCGGATATCGCCATTGTAGGCGCCATGCTCATCTGCCCGCTCATGGGCTCGGTCCTTGCCATGGCATACGGCATCGCCACGCTCGACCGCGAGATTACCCTTGAGGCCGTCGCGGGCTTGGCTCTACAGATGGCCTTTTGCCTAGTCACGTCCACGTTGTACTTTAAGCTCTCGCCCCTAGGCACCACCACGGCCGCCATCATCGACAACTCGACACCAACTGTGTGGGACCTTGCCGTCGCGCTCGCGGGCGGCTTTGCGGGTGGCCTGGGCAACTCGCGCGACCAGGAACCCGCCACGCTCATCGCCGGCGTGGCCGTGGCGACCGCACTCATGCCGCCCCTGTGCGCGGCGGGCTATGGCATCGCCATCGCAAGCGGGTCACTGTTTCTCTCGGCGCTTTATGAGTTTGGCATCAACGTGGTCTTTATCGCACTGGCCGCCGAAGCCGTGCTGCTTCTTTTGCGCGTGCCGCTCAAGCGCGACCTGAACGGCGACGGCATTGTAACTGCCGAGGAAAATGCCGAGGTCGATGAGCTATCGCGCAAGGTGCGCCTCCGCATCATCGTGGGTACGGTGATCTTTGCCATCCCCTGCATCGTTATGACGGCGGGGTCCATTGGCTCGGCGCAGGCCGGTGTGCAGGACGGCTACGGCGTCACCGAAACCACGCGCGAGCTTGCCGCGGTGCTGCCGGGCTTTAAGGACTACACCGTCGCCGTCGAGACCTCGGCCACCGAAGGCGAGGAAGAGGGTATTGTCGAGCGCGAGATAGTCGCCCACGTGACGACAAGCGAGGCGCTCGGGGCACACGACCGTCACGTCGCCCGCAAGCTCATCGACCTCAATGTGCCCGAGCTCGATCGCGTGGAGTTTGATGTGAAGTGATGCGGGGCGGGATGAATGCTCGTACGGACGCAAGCTACGACGAGGCGCAGACGCGATACGGACACGAGCAAATAGCGGGGTGCAGTTTACACCCGCACCCCGCTCACTGTTTTATTGCCGTGAATCAACTGTCCGGATCGACATCGCCAGACTCCACTGTAAACGCCGGACCGGTACTCACCAGATAAAAACGGGTCACCCTGGTATCTCTAAATAGATAGAGCTGGCCCTGCTCGCGTCGGCGTGACATATACGCCACGTGGACCGTACCGAATTCTTCGCCGTTTTCCTTCTTTAATATCAGGATGTTGGGGTCATCCGTACGCTTAAACTGCCCATCTGTGCAGATTCCGTCTTCGTCGACCAGCTGCCATCGACAGTTGTCCTCCTCAAGAAAAGCCAGGGTTTCCCGACTCGTTTTGTCATCCCGATAGTAACCATCAATGGCAAACCCTTCGGAAGCGCATTCCTGCATATAGGACGTTTCTCGGCTCATAGCAAACAGCCCTGTAGCACCCAGGAGCACAGCCAGACAGACCACTGCAAGGGTTATCGAAATAGCACTGCGACTCATAGTTAGCCCAACCGATAGTTGTTTAACGGAGCGCGAAACATACCCGGAACCTCCGATATCAGGGGGGACGTCGCCAACGTATCGCCACCGTGTGGCGTGCGGAAAAGGCGGCGACTTTGGACGTATCGTCGGTTTTTCCACGACGGCGTCGGCATCATGACGGTGCCGATCTCGCCCACCGTCTGAAGCAGGGCCTCGATCACCGGCTGCGCGCCGCCGCACACATACCCCAGCGCGCTGAGCGAGCAATGGACCATAACCGTCTGCCCCACGCGCATACCAACGGCAGAAAGCGCGCCGAGGATATCCTGCTTCAGCACGATTTTCCGGTCCATTGCCGCCCCTTTCTATTTCTAAGCTCGTCTTCTCACTGTTGGCGGCCGAAAATGATCCGTTTTCCTCCGTCCCCGAGATGTCATTTTTTAGTACTTGAAGAAGCCCTCGCCCGAGCTTTCGCCCAGCTTACCTTCGTCGAGCATTTTCTTGAGGACGGATGCCATAGCCTTAAAGTTGTAGGGCATCATCATCTTCTTGAGCAGCGGGCTCACCAGGCCCGGGACCTTCTGATACTGCATGACGATGTTGTAGGCCGTCTGGATACCCACCGTGTCGAATACGCGAAACGGACCCTTGGGAGCGCCGGTGCCGCGCGTCCACGCGAGATCGATGCTCTTGGGGTCGCTCACGCCCGAGACATACAGGTCAAGGCCCGAAAGCAGCCACGGCACCAGCATGGAATTGAGCAGGTAGCCGTTCTTTTCCTTGTTGACGGGCAGGGCAAGCATGCGGATATCGTTGGCGAAGTCGACGAGCTCGTCGAAGTAGCGCTTGTCGGTTTGGCTCTGGGCCATGACCTCGGTCATGTTGTTCTTCCAGATGGAGTTGGCAAAGTGTAGCGATAGGTACTTCTCGGGACGGCCGGTGTACTTGGCAAAGGTGCTCGGCAGCAGCGTGGAAGAGTTGGTGACGATGACGGTCTTTTGCGGCAGAACCGGGGCGAGCTTCTTGTAGAAGTCGATCTTTGCCTGGGTGTCCTCGGCCATAGATTCGATGACCAGGTCGGCGTCGGCCACTGCCTTGGCAAGATCGAGCTCCAGCTTGAGCGTGGAGTAAGCACGCTCAACGGCGGCGAGTGCCGCTTCCTTGTCGAAGGGCTGGTCGCTGTCGGCGATGCCGGCACACCACTCGCCCGTACCGTCCGCCATACCCTCGATGGCAGCGATGTACTCCTCGCGAACATGGTCGATCTTGGGCTGGGTGCGGCCGATGCTGCCCTCGCTGCGCAGCCAAATCGTTACATCGAAGCCGCAGTAGGCAGCCTGAAAGGCAATCTGGCTTCCCAACACGCCGCCGCCGGCAACACAAACGGTCTTGTAGCTCATAGGAATAGTCCTCTCTTACGTAATTCCATAGATGTGTATTTATTCAACCGTAAGGGGACTGCACGCTGGGGGTGGGTTCTATAAACGGACGGTAATTTGCGGCGAACGGCTACATCTGTTCATTATCTCAGGGTTCCGAGGACGATATTTTGTGCCACCGAGATGTCATTTTCGGAAGTATGCGGCAAATTTTGAGACTCTCGAGCACACCCCCGTTTTCCGTAAATAAAACCGCAGGTACAGAGCTCAGACATATCCGGTGTGCTCGGCCTATTCAGATTTTGCCGCATACTTCCGAAATCTAAGTTCGCAAGTGGTGATAGCTGGGGCGTTTGCGCAACATATGTCCAGCAAAAACGGGTGGTAGCCGGTACGGCTACCACCCGTTTGTCTCATATCTAGCCCAAAGCAGGCCAGTTACTTCTTAATGCCGCGTCCCAGGCGCTCAGCGACCGACGCCACGGCACTCTCGTCGACCGAGCCGCAGCTCACGCAGCCATCGTGGGCACGCATCTGGCCGGTGACCTCGTCCATCGCGAGCGGCGCCACCTTCTCGAGCTTAAAGCCCTTGCCGGCGCGCATGTTTTCCTTGGCCACGCTGATCATGAGCTTAATGCGGTTGAGCTGGTTGACCTCGGACGCGCCGGGGTCGTAGTCCACCGCGACGATGTTGCTCTCGGGATGCTGGCGGCGCAGCTCCTTGATCACGGCCTTACCCACTACGTGGTTGGGCAGGCACGCGAAGGGCTGCGTGCAGATGATGTTGGGCGCACCGTGGTCGATCAGGTCGAGCATCTCGGCCGTGAGCAGCCAGCCTTCGCCCATGTTGTTGCACACCGAAAGCACCGTACGAGCCTTGTCCGCCATGGTGCCAATGCGCTCGGGCGCCTCGAAGCGGCGGGACTTTTCGAGCATCTCCTCCACCGGCGTGCGCATCCAGTCCACCAGCTTAATGAGCGCCTGCATGCTAGCGCGCGCCGTGGCAGAGCTTCCCAGCTCGTCTTTTTGAAGCTCGGCGTTGCTCATGGAGTACAGGAAGAAGTCGAGCAGGCCCGGTACCACGGCCTCGCAGCCCTCGCGCTCAATGACATCGACCACGTGGTTGTTGGCCGTGGGATGGAACTTGACCAGGATCTCGCCAACCACGCCCACGCGCGGCTTGGTACCCTCGCCCACAAGCGGCATGGTGTCGAACGCGCGGATGGCCTCGCGGCACAACTTGGTGTAGTTGTGCCTGTTGAACTTAGGCGCCAGCTTGCGGGCGCGCGCCATGTACTCCTCGTAGAGTGCGTTGGCGGCACCGGGCGTGGCCTCGTACGGGCGGCAACGATAGAGCATCTGCATCATGATGTCACCAAAGAGCACTGCGTAGACTGCCTGCTTAAGCAGTGCCGGCGTAATCTTAAAGCCGGGGTTGTCCTCACCGAGCGCCACGGCCGAAAGCGAGATCACCGGGATCTCGGGGTGGCCGCTCTCGCGCAGGGCCTTGCGGATGAGTGCGATGTAGTTGGTGGCACGGCAGCCGCCGCCGGTCTGGCTGATAACCACGGCCGTCTTGGACAGGTCGTACCGACCGCTCTCGATGGCCTCCATAATCTGGCCCGTCACCAGGATCGACGGATAGCAAATGTCATTGTTCACGTAGCGCAGGCCAGCCTCGACGGCATCGTGGTCGGTCGAGGGCAGCAGCTCCAAGTTGTAGCCGGCACCGCGGAACACCTCTTTGACCAGGTCAAAGTGAATCGGCGCCATCTGCGGGCACAGGATGGTGTAGCCCTCCTCGCGCATCTGCTCGGTAAAGGGCACCTTGGGCCACGCGGTCGAAGCACTCTCACGCTGCGCCTCAAACGTGTACTTGCGGCTCGCGAACGCGGGGGCATCCGTGGAGGGCGCCACCGGCGCGGCATCGCCTTGCTCGTAGGCCTCGCCCGCGGCCGTGGCATCGGCCAGGCGCTCGGCCTCCTGGTCCTTGAGCGCTGCCATGAGCGAGCGGATGCGGATGCGCGCGGCACCCAGGTTAGACACCTCGTCGATCTTAAGCACGGTGTAGATCTTGCAGCTGGCTTCCAGAATCTCCTGCACCTGATCGGTGGTCAGAGCGTCCAGGCCGCAGCCGAAGGAATTGAGCTGGATCAGGTCCAGGTCGTTGCGCATCGTCACAAAACGGGCGACGGCGTACAGGCGGCTGTGGTACATCCACTGGTCGACGACGCGAATCGGACGCTCGGGCTTTACCAGATGCGCAAGCGAATCCTCGGTAAAGACCGCAAAGCCAAAGCTCGAGATAAGTTCGGGCAGGGCGTGGTTGATCTCGGGGTCGTTATGGTAGGGACGACCGGCGAGCACGATGCCGTGGCCGCCGTGGTCCTCGACCCACTTAAGAGCCTCCTCGCCCATGGTCTGGATATCCTCGTGGAAACGCGCATCGGCCTCAAAAGCAGCGTTGACGGCGGCATCGACCTCGGAGCGCGTGATCTTGGGACCGCGCACGCGACCGCGACCGGCTTGCGCATCGGCCACACGGTCGACGGCGAGCACCTGGTACAGACGGCGCTTAAGCTCGGTCTTATCGTGATACGGCACAAACGGATACAGGAACTCGATGTTCTGTTCGCGAATCTCGTCGATGTTGAGCGCCAGCGCTGTGGGGTAGCTCATGACGATGGGGCAGTTGTAACAGTTGCCAGCCGTCGGATCCTCCTTGCGCTCCCAGCGCACGCACGGCATCCAGATGAAGTCGACATCGCGGTCGATGAGGTTCATCACATGGCCGTGGCTCATCTTTGCCGGGTAGCACACGCTCTCGGACGGCATGGACTCGATGCCCGCCTGGTAGGTCTTTTTGCTCGACTGGTCGGACAGCTGCACGCTAAAGCCCAGGCGCGTAAAGAACGCGTGCCAGAAGGGGTAGTTCTCGTACATGTTGAGTGCGCGCGGGATACCCACGGTGCCGCGCGGGGCCTCGTCGGGACTCAGGATCTCGCGGTTAAAGAGCAGCTCGTTTTTCTTTTTGAAAAGGTTGGGGGCCTCGGTCTTCTGCTTTTTGTGGCCGGCGCCCTTCTCGCAGCGGTTGCCGGTAATGAAGCGCCTGCCGCCGCCAAAGTCGTTAACGGTAAGCTGGCAGTTGTTGGAGCAGCGACCGCAGCGGACATGCTTTTGCGTCACGGTGAGGTGCGCGATGTCCTCGGCAGAAAGAATGGTCGAGGTGCCGTCGGCACCGGCGCGATCGCGGGCGAGCAGGGCCGCACCGTAGGCGCCCATGCAGCCGGCGATGTCGGGGCGCACGGCATGCACGCCGGTGAGCTGCTCAAACGCGCGCAGCGTGGCGTCGGACATAAAGGTGCCGCCCTGGACGATCACCTGGTTGCCGATCTCCTTGGGGTCGCGCAGCTTAATGACCTTGAATAGGGCATTCTTGATGACGGAATAGGACAGGCCGGCCGCGATGTCGCCCACCGTGGCGCCTTCCTTTTGCGCCTGTTTGACGCGCGAGTTCATAAAGACCGTGCAGCGACTGCCCAAATCGACCGGGGCCTTGGCATGGATGGCGGCATCGGCGAACGCACGCACGTCCATGTTCATAGAGACGGCGAAGCTCTCGATAAAGCTACCGCAACCCGACGAGCAGGCCTCGTTGAGCATGATGTGCTCGATGACGCCGTCCTTGACGCGTAGGCACTTCATGTCCTGGCCGCCGATGTCCAGAATGAACTCGACGCCGGGCAGGAACGCCTTGGCGCCGCGCAGGTGCGCGACGGTCTCGATCTCGCCGGAGTCGGCCTTGAGGGCCTCGATGAGCAATGCCTCGCCGTAGCCCGTGGTGGTCACGTGGCCAATGGTGCAGCCGGCGGGAATGTGGTTGTAGAAATCGGCCATGATGACCTTGGCCGTGCCCAGGATGTCGCCGTTGTTGTTGCCGTACCAGGTGTGCAGCAGCTGGCCGTCCTCGCCCACGAGTGCGGCCTTCATGGTGGTGGAGCCGGCGTCGATGCCGATGAACACGCGGCCGGTGTAGCCGTCGAGCTTGCCTTTGGGGACGACCTCGGTGTCGTGGCGGGTCTTGAACTCGGCAAAGTCCTCGTCGGTGGCAAAGAGCGGATCCAGACGCTCGACCTCGGCACCCTGCGTGTCACCCAGGGCATCGATGGCCTCGATAAGCTGCGGGAACGTGCTGAGCTTGTTGGACTCGTGCGCCATGGCAGCGCCGCTCGCCACAAACAGGTGGGCGTTTTGGGGCACGATACGGTGTTCCTCGTCCAGGTTGAGCGTGAGGTAGAAGCGGTGGCGCAGCTCGGAGAGATACTGCAGCGGGCCGCCCAGGAAGGCGACGTTGCCGCGGATGGGACGGCCGCACGCCAGGCCCGAGATGGTCTGGGTCACGACAGCCTGGAAGATGGAGGCAGCCACGTCCTCGGGGCGGGCACCCTCGTTGAGCAGCGGCTGGACGTCGGTCTTGGCAAAAACGCCGCAGCGGCTGGCGATGGGATAGATGGTGGTGGCGTTGGCCGCGAGCTCGTTGAGGCCGCTGGCATCGGTGTGCAGCAGGGTTGCCATCTGGTCGATGAACGCGCCCGTGCCACCGGCGCAGGTGCCGTTCATGCGCTGCTCGATGCCGTTGTCGAAATAGATGATCTTGGCGTCCTCGCCGCCCAGCTCGATGGCGACATCGGTGGCTGGGATGAGGGTCTCGACGGCGCGCTTGCTGGCGATGACCTCCTGGACAAACTCCAGATCGAGCCACTGGGACAGCAGTAGGCCGCCCGAGCCGGTAATGGCGCAGGTCATCTGGGCCGTCGGCAGCACGGTCGCAGCGCCCTCGAACAGGTCGCGGGCGCAGGCACGGACGTCGGTGTGGTGGCGCTGGTACTTGGCGTAAACGATCTGGTTGTCGTCGTTGAGCACGGCGAGCTTAACGGTGGTGGAGCCCACGTCAATGCCCAGGTGCAAGTTGCCACGAGCGTTCTCGGGGTTGAAGATCGCGCCTTGGGGGGCCCGGCCGGCGGCTACGGGCTCGGTGGCGGTGGCGGACTCGCTAGCGACGGACGTCTTTCCTGCCGCGTTCTTGGCATCGGCAACTGCCTCAGCAACTTTCTCGGCAGCCGCGGCCGCGGCCTTCTGCGCGGCGTCCACCACGGTGGGCGCGGCCTCGCGTGCGGCAGCGACCATGCGGTCCTTGATGCCCTCGACGAGTTTGCTCATTGTCTCTCCTCTTAGTTGTTGGACTCGACGGTTGCGGCGGTGTCGGCCGCGTCCTCGAGCTGCAGGTTCAATAGCTTCATGCCGTATTCCGGCACGTTGATATCGATGGGTTGGCCATACAGGTCACCAGGGCGCACAAAAGCGAGCACCGTCATAATGCGCGCCATGGCCTCGGGCGATTCGGTGAGCCCACGCTCAAACCAGCGCTGAATCATGCCGACCTCGGCGCTCACGACGTAGGTGACGTAGTAGTCAAAGAACGTGCCCAGCGCCAGGCCCAAAATGCCCGTCTGCGCACGCGGCACCACGGCCTCACGAGCGGTGTCGATGATCCTTTTAATGAAGGCCTGGTCGCCGCCCGGACCCAGCAGCGCACCGATTAAGTCGCGGTTGGCCGCAAGATAACGCAGCAGCTCAACCGAACCGGGCGCCGGCTCGAGCTCATCGATGTTGTGATAGAGGTCGGGCAGCTGAGCTGCGGTGATGAGCTCAATGCGCTCACGGATCTCGGCCAGCAAGCCATCCTCGATTTGATTGATAAAGTCGGGAATATCGCGGTAGTGCGAATAGAACGTGCGGCGCGTAAGGCCGGCGCGCTCGGTGAGCGACGCGACATTAATGCGCGAAAGGTCGCCGCTTTCGGCAAGCTCGCTGGCAAGTGCCTGGCGAAGGGCACGCTGCGAGCGAAGGGACCGGCGATCGCATTTCTCGAGCTGGGACAAGCGTCCTCCTTGTTACTCAACCTGTGCGCTATTGCACAGTGCGAGTATTATTGCACACCGTGTGCATCAACACGTAAAGGCAATATTTTGGATGTAACAAAGGGACAGTCCCTTTGTCACAACCCACCTGGCTTTTGGAGCGGCATTACCGATTGTCCAAAATGTCATTCGTGGGTAGAATAATGTCGACGGCAGCCCAAGTTCTGCAAAGCTGGGCAGCGCCGTTGTTTGCATTAGGGGGTCAACGCCTTAGCGGCGGCGACCCCTTCTATTGCGCTTCGAACGCTGCTTGAGTGCCTCGGAAAGGCCGACAAGCGCTGTGAAGAACGAGCCAAAGCGGTCAGAAGTCTCACGAAATCAATCAAATCGGTCATGGGCATCACCTCCCATCAGATGGAGGGCGCTGCCCGGCACATGGAACTGCCGTCAACGATACCGATTCTATCAAAGCGCAGTTATATATGCGAATATTTGTTCGTATTTCAAGAGACCAGCGTCACCTGTGGCAAAGGGACTATCCCTTTGCCACATTATTCGATGACGGTGCGGGAGTTTTGCTTGCGCATGGTGGCGAGCATGTGTTTGGGGACGGTGTGGACCATGCAGCTGCCGATGGTCGCGCTCGCGGCGGCCTTGGCTGCATCGCTTGCGTTTTTGGTCGCGTAGCTGTGGCGGAAACGCTTGAGCATGGCAATGTCGTTGCCGCCGTCGCCGTAGACCGCGACCTCGTCCTCGGCAATACCGTAGTAGCCCGCCAGCCAGGCCACGCTCTCGCCCTTGTTGCACGCCACGTCCGTGATCTCGAACATCACCGGATCGAACGGCGCGTTGACCACGCGGTCCGATCGCTCGGCCAAATATGCTTTAAGGTCACGCTCCAGCTCGGGCGAGGTCACGCGGCAGTTGATTTTGCACACGTCATGGCGCAGGATGTCACCGATCGACTGGTCGAAATATTGCTCCTCGTGATACCCGCCACGTGCACGCATGCCACGCATCACGATACGCTTGATAGGGCTGTCCTTTTTAAAGCCCGCCTGATGCATCTCGAACGAACCGCTCGAGAACATGCCGTCGGGCGTGGAGCAGTCGAAGCAAATGTTCGGGAACGCCTTGAGCAGCTCCTCAGTAACCTGCGGATCGATGGTCCAGGTTTTGAGCACCTCGCCATGACTGTCGCGCACGATTGATCCATTGGAGCAGCAGGCGTCAAGCGCCAGGCCCGTAAAGCCATGCTCGCCGATTGGCAACGTCGAGCGCCCGGTCGCGGGAACCACATGCAAGCCAGCCTCGGTCAGCTCGCGAATGGCACGGCGGATGGTTCCGTCGGCCTCGTGCAGGGCGTTCAGCAGCGTTCCGTCTAAGTCACTCGCAAACATCTTGATCATGGGCATGCCTCTCCTTCGTCTGCACGATATTGTAGACGAAGGAGAGGCACGCCCAAACAATGCCGTCCCGGCGCGACGTGCCACCGCCTCCACAAATTCACGGTGTCCCAGCGCGTTAAGGCAATCGCCACAAGCGACTTTTCAGCCGATAAAACAGCGCCGTCGTCAACGTCAGCACCGCCAACATGCCTGCGAATACAATCGCCGGTATCCATCGATCATATGCGAGCCCGTAAACCAATTGGCCAATTGGCGTTGCACAGGAAAGCGTCATATAAACGAGTGCCAGCACTTTTCCGCTGAGTTCCTCTGGCGCTGACCACTGAACGAATGAAACGATTTCAACCGATGTAATGCTTGCCCACGCCATGACCCATGCCGAGCCGGCCGCAAGCGCGACAAACGCAAATTCATCAGGACCGCTCAATAGCGTGACAATAATCGGTACGACTCCAAAACAGATCATCGCAACATATCGACATATGCCCTTGAAGGAAAAACGATGCGGCCAAATACCGACCAAACCACTTCCGACAAGACCACCTAAGCCCATTGCCACCTCAATAATCCCAACAAAGGATGACTGCATTCCGAGATGCTTTGCAACAATAACGGGAGCACCAATCGTTAACCCAACTAACGCAAGGTTCAAAATAGCCGCAAGCAAAATCACGGCGACCAATGATGAATTTTGCAACAGATACCGAATCGACTCCCGAAAATCGTTTCGGCATGTCGTACGAGTCGCGCAGTCTCCCATCGTTTCAAATGAGGCATTTTGCTTGAGTGCGCCCCCAAACAGCAGGGCTGAAATCGCAAACGTCACCGACGCGGTTGCGCAAAGAGTATCGATGCCAAAGCACCCATAGACTGCCGTCCCGACTACAGGCCCCAAGATATTGCTCATCATGGTTACCTGCGAGACTAACGCAGTGGCACGCTCAACCTTTTCTTGGCCCGTCATGCGCACCGTCTCAATTTGAAGCATCGGTTTCAGCAGCGATTGGATGCCATATTGGACGCAAAGCATTGCTGCCACGACAACCGCAAGAGGCAGCGAACGCTTCATGGGGATAAACAACAGTGATGCAGCCATCAGAACAATGCCGAGTACCACAAGAACCCCGCGATGTCTCCCGCGATCCGCCAGAATTCCGCCAGCCGGAGTCGCAAGCACGCCCGGCACGAACGCTATCGCCGCGACGGTGCCATATAACGTTGCCGAGCCGCTGCAATCGAACAAGTAGAGCGGACACGCAAAGCACAGTGCTGACAACATCGAATACGCGCACAGCTGTGCAACAAGAAGGCCAAAAAGCCTGATAGATCGCACTGTTTTTTTCGTCAGCGAAACGCTACCCCTCCGCATTCCAGCCATAAGCCTACCCCCTATACATACCACTAGTATGTATTTAATGACTTAAAAAGGGCAGCCGTGGCTACCCTCACAAATCAATTACATACCGTTGGTATCTATATTACCACCCGGCGCGGTCCCATACGTCCCAAATCTGCACCGTTGTCTGAAGCACTTCATTACCCAAATCGAGCCCCACCGCAGCCGCCATCTGCGCCAAACATTGTGCGCGAGCGAGCATTCGCTCCTTGGGCTCGAGCGAACGGAACAATGGCAGCAGCCAAAGATTCGCCAACAACGATACGGCCTCCGCCGCTTCGCGCGGGCATTCGCACGCAATGGAGCCGTCGGCGATGCCCTCCTCGATCACTGGCAAGAGGCAGCCATCGGCCGACTCGTCAAACGAGCCCTGGTACTGCATCGCCAGTAGACGCGAGCTTTTTACCGGATCCGCCGCAGGATGCATGCGTGCCCATAGCTCAATTTGTGGAACGACGGACTCGGGCGCGTACAGTCGCTTGAGTTTTTGGGCTCCGGTCATATTGCCAGCACCGAGCGTCGCGCGGCGGCGCTCAACAACGGGAGCCATCGCTCGATCAAATGCGGCGTTAAAAATCTCTTCTTTGCTCTTAAAGTGATGATAGATAGCGCCCTTGGTCATGCCATCGAGACGGCCAACGATATCCTGAATGCTCGTTCCCTCATAACCCTGTGCGCAGAATAGCTCCAGCGCCGCGTCGAGAATCTTCGCGACCGTCTCTTCGGGATATTTATTGCGACCCATAATCCGCCCATCCGCAACGCAAGTCTTGTGCTTCACTGCAGTATTTTAACGTTGCAGATGGCAGACGGTCGGTCCTACACCGCGGCGGGGCCGCGTTCGCCGGTACGGATGCGGATAACTTCCTCGACCGGCTCGACCCAAATCTTGCCGTCGCCGACGGCTCCGGTGCGAGCGGCGTTGCAGATGATGTCGACAATTCCGTCGACGTGCTCGTCGGCACAGACAAGGGTGAACTGCACCTTAGGGATCGTGTTGACGAGCAACTCGTTGCCGCGCACGTACTCCTTCCAGCCATGCTGCGCGCCGCAGCCCTGCACCTGGTTGATAGTCATACCGCGAACATCAGCAGCAAACAGCGCGTCTTTAAGAACCTCAAGCTTTTCCTGGCGCACGATAGCCGTGATTTTTTTCATAATGAATTCCTCTCAATAATCAACGTATCCCCTTACATGAGACGCGGGTTTCCCAGGTGCCGCAGATTGGGTTGAAAGAGGAGCGCCGCGTACTTTTGTACGCAAGCGACGGTTTGAAACCCAAGGTGCGGCGCCTGGGGAAGCCGCTAGTCAAGTCCCGAGAAGGAGGGGTAGGCGCTCTCGCCGTGTTGACTCACATCCAGGCCCAGCGCCTCGTCGGCCTCGTCCACACGCAGGCTGCCGTGGAACAGCATCTTGACAACCGCGGCAATCACCAAATCGAGCACCAGTACAATAGCGACCGTCACCACAATGCCCAAAATCTGCGAGATGAGCAGCGACACGTCGCCCGTGTAGAACAGGCCACCCTTACCGGTCCACGAAAGCTCCGGCACACAGAACAGGCCCGTGAGCACACCGCCCAAGATGCCGCCGATGCCGTGGCAACCGAACGCGTCGAGCGCATCGTCGTAGCCGAACTTGGTCTTAAGATGGCTGATGGCCAGGTAGCAGACGGGCGATACGATCAGGCCCATGCCCAGCGCCGCCCACGGCTCGACAAAGCCCGCGCCCGGCGTGACCACCACGAGGCCCGCGACCAGGCCGGTGCTGGCGCCCACCAGCGTGGGGCGGCCGGTGTGCACGCGCTCGACGACAAGCCACGAGACCATGCCCGCCGCGCTGGCCGTCACGGTGTTGAGGATGGCAAGCGCCGCCACGGCGTCGGCCTTAAACTCGCTGCCGCCGTTAAAGCCAAACCAGCCAAACCAAAGCAGCCCGGCGCCCAGCGCCACAAACGGCACGTTATGCGGACGGTAGCTCACCATGCCAAAGCCGCGACGACGGCCGAGCATCAAGCAGAGAATCAGGCCCGTAAGACCGGACGAAATGTGTACTACGTCGCCGCCGGCAAAGTCGAGCGCGCCGATGATGTCACCGATAAGGGAGCCCTCGCCGCCCCAAACCATGTGGGCGAGCGGCGCATAGACCACGAGCAGCCAAATGCCCAGGAAAGCCGTCATGGCGCCAAACTTAACGCGGCCGGCCAGGCTGCCCGTGACGATAGCAGCCGTGATCATGGCAAACGCCATCTGGAAGGCGATGTTGATGACCTGAGGATAGACGGCACCGTCCGCAACATTGTCCTCGGCCGCCTGTAGCACCTGACCGAGCACCGGCAGGCACAGCAGCTGGTCAAGGCCTCCAATAAACGGGCTGGAACCGTCGCCGCCGTAGGCCAGCGACCAGCCGGCAACAATCCACAGCACGCCGACCAGGCCAATGGCGCCAAAGCACATAAGCATGGTGTTGATGACATTTTTGCGCCTGGACAGGCCGCCATAGAAAAACGCCAAGCCCGGTGTCATTAAAAACACGAGCATGGTGCAGACGAGCATAAACGTTGTCGATCCCGTATCGTACATTCGCTCTCCCTTGGTCGCATGAACGTTGTCGGCGCCCATAATGCGGCCGAGGGGCAACTGGTGTAGACCAGATACGGCGTTGTTAAACGCAGCGTTGTCGAATGGAAATGCTGCCGCAATCTTGGAAACGGCGCGGCAACGGGCGCGAAACGAACGGGAAATACGCGAGCAAGGAAGCCGTGAGCGCGCCCGTCCCGGCTAGTGGCGGAACAGCTCGCGGGCTCGGTCGCGGAGATTAGTTGCTCGAATGACGCCTTCGTAGCGATTGATGCGCAGACGCGGGAAGGCGTTAAAGAAGCGTAGGTCGCGGCGGCTGAGTGACACGCTCGGCACCGGGCGGCTCATGCGCTTGCCGGCAAGGCGACGACTGAGCGACGGACGCGGCATGCTCGGCGCGGCATCGGCCACGCGGCGGGCGGCAAGCGCCAGGCCGCGAGCACCATCCGCGATAAACGTCGGCATCGAAGCCTTCTCGCGCAGGGCATCGAGCGCGGCGTCACCCAGCTCGGCCAGCCACGCGTTAACGGCACGGCTACGGATGTGCGTCTGTGCTACCGAGTCAATCGTAGAATCGGGAATACGTTCGAGCACTGAGTCCGAGGCATCGGCAAGCGACTCATTGATGCGGTCGGCAAGGTCGGCCCGGACCCGCTCCAGCTGATCAGACAGACGCCGCCAGCTCGCCAACGAGCACACCGCGTCGACCATCATCGCGACCGCGACGATAAAGGCGGACAGCCGCACAATCAGCACCGGCAGATGGCCAAGCAGCCCCAGCAATGCCGGCTCCACTAAACGGCAAATGCACAACGCACCCAAGCCAAACGCGCAGGCCCAGTACAGGCAGATGCGTCCGTGCAAGTTAAACGGCAGGTGCGAGTAATCCCAAAAGCGAGCGCCCGTTGTTTTTTCCAACAGCACGCCTACGCTGTACTCAATCACGCTGCATACGAGCGCTGCAGCGACAAACTGGCTCGAGGCATCCGGAATCCCACGCAACAGCAGCCAGCAGGCAATGCCGCCCACACCATAGATAGGACAACACGGCCCCAGCAAAAAGCCACTGTTGGCAAATCGTCCGTGATTGAGCATGGCGCATACTGTCGACTCCCATGCCCAACCGCAAAACCCGTAAAAGGCAAACGAGAGCACCAGTGCCGAGAGTGGGCAGGTGGCAAGCGTCGCGCCGTCAAATGCCATGTCGATCGCGGTCCCCACCGTCTACCCTCTCCTCTTCTCGCTCGAGCCCTCGTTCGAATCGTCCGCCTCGTCCTTGCGCGGCAGGCGGCCGGCGACCGTCTCGCGCAGCGCACACCATTTATCCGCCAGGCACACAATCCAAGCCTCACGACACGTCGGCGGCACCGGCACCAGCGGAAACATATGGCGCGCGATGATATTCCGCTCGCGCGGCGTCAACTCAAAATCTTCCTCCGCACGTGTCAGGGCAAAAAACGGGTGGCGAAAGCCATGCAGCCGATGGCTTGGGTCGGGATCGTGCCAGTCATAGAGAAAGTAATCGTGCAGCAGGGCCCCGCGTAGCAACGAGGCTCGGTCGACCGAGACACCGACGCGGCCCAAGCGCTCGGCAAAGGACAGGCTCGCCCGCGCTACCGAAGTCACATGTGCATAGACCGTCACGTCACCATGCTGGATAAACTCGTGCGTCAGGTCCAAGCGGCTTGCCTGGGCCAGCTGGCGGGCGGCATCGTCGACCTCGCGCGCGATTTTCTCGGCACGAACGGCACTGGACATGCTGCCTCCTTCCAGCGGCTCACGGCGGCAAACCACGGACTGCACGCATTGAATAAAATCATCATCGAATTTACTAGTATGGCATCGGACAAAACGTTTTGCCCCGCCAGTTGGCGAATTACCGCGCCGCCGTCACATATCAAACGCCAAAATGTGCGAGACTGTTTTGTGCAATTGTGCCGGCCGAGGGAGCGCCGGCGCTCGATTCGCATGGAGTAACCCACAACGATGCTGCTTACGCAAACGACAACGCCCGAGGACGTCAAGGCTCTTAATCGCGCCGAGCTCCCGCAGCTCTGCGACGAGATTCGCCACGCCATCCTCGAAAGCTCCGCCGCTGTCGGCGGACACGTTGCCCCCAACCTGGGCGTCGTTGAGCTCACGGTCGCGCTCCATCGCGTGTTTAACTCCCCCACCGACAAAATTGTCTTTGACGTGTCGCACCAGACCTACGCCCACAAGGCGCTGACCGGTCGCGCGTACACTTATATCGATCCGGAGCGTTATGGCGAGGCTTCCGGCTTTGCCAATCCCGATGAGTCCGAGCACGACCTGTTTGCCATGGGGCATACCTCGACCTCGGTGAGCTTGGGCTGCGGCCTTGCCCACGCGCGCGACCTGGCGGGTGACACGTATAACGTCATTACCGTTATTGGCGACGGTTCGCTTTCGGGCGGCCTGGCGTTTGAGGGCTTTAACAATGCCGCCGAGCTCGACAGCAACCTGATCATCATCGTCAACGATAACGACCAGTCCATCGCCGAAAACCACGGTGGCCTGTATCGCAATTTGGCCGAGCTGCGCGCCAGCAATGGCACCTGTGAGCGCAACGTTTTCCGCGCGATGGGGCTCGACTACCGCTATCTGGACGCCGGTAACGACGTGTTGGCCCTAGTCGACGCGCTGCAGGAACTGCACAATATCGATCATCCCATCGTGCTGCACGTCTCCACTGCCAAGGGCAAGGGCTTTGAGCCAGCCCAGAACGACCCCGAGCGCTGGCATCATGTGGGACCCTTCGACATGGCGACCGGCCGCAAGCTCTGCCCGGGCCATCCGAGCGAGCCCGCACCGCGCACCTATGCCGATATTACGGGCGAGGCGCTCAGCGCCGCCATCGAGCGCGATCCGCAGGTCGTGGGCATCACGGCCGCCACGCCCTACATCATGGGCTTTACACCCGAGCTTCGCGCTGCCGCCGGCAAACAATTCGTCGATGTGGGCATTGCCGAGGAGCACGCTGTGACCTTTGCCACCGCGCTTGCGCGCTCGGGCGCCAAGCCAGTCTTTGGTGTGTATGGCACGTTTTTGCAGCGCGCCTACGACGAGTTGTGGCACGACCTGTGCCTCAACGATGCCCCCGCAACCATCTTGGTGTTTGGCGCGTCGATCTTTGGCACCACATCCGAGACGCACCTCTCGTTCTTTGATATTTCCATGCTGGGCGCTCTTCCCAACATGCACTACCTAGCGCCGGCCTGCATGGAGGAATATCTGTCCATGCTGAGCTGGTCGCTCGACCACCGCGAGCATCCCGTGGCGATCCGCGTACCGGGCATTGGCCTGGTTAGCCGTCCCGATTTGGCGCCCGCCGAGGACACCGACTACAGCGCCATTCGCTACGACGTGGTGCGTCAGGGCCGCGACGTTGCCGTGCTCGCGCTCGGCGATTTCTTTGAGCTGGGCGAGCGCGTGGCAAACCGCTTAGCTGCCGAGTACGGTATCGAGGCCACGCTCGTCAACCCGCGCTTTGCAACCGAGCTTGACCGCGAATTCCTCGACAACCTTGCCGCCGAGCATCGCGTCGTCGTCACCCTCGAGGACGGCATCTTGGACGGCGGCTGGGGCGAGCGCGTGGCGTGCTACCTGGCCTGCACGCCCGTACGCACGCGCACCTTCGGCATCGCCAAGGGCTTCCCCGACCGCTACGACCCCAACGAGTTGCTCGCTCAGAACGGCATGACGGTCGAGAACATGGCCGCCGAAGCCGTAAGGCTACTCAACGAGTAAGAAAACCTCCGCAAGGGAAGCATCCCTGCGGAGGTTTTAATTTTCGCGACGCGATTATCTCAATCTGTAACATCTAGAGCCCGAATTCCCGTCTAACTGTTACAGATCTAGACAAGACGTCTTAGTCCCTGACCTTTGTCTCAATCTGTAACAGATAGAGACCTTTTGGCCGTCCAGATGTTACAGATTGAGACATTCGAATTCCCCTGAAGAGAAAATCTCGATCTGTAACAGTTAGAACCCATTTCCTCGTCTACCTGTTACAGATTGAGACAAAGCAGCGAGGCAGGCCGTCACATCTGCAAGAACAACCACAAAGGTGCCTGTCCCTTTTTGGTAGGTAGAATAACCCATAAGGTAAGTATGTTTCTGAGTTATTTCGTGTTGACCCATTTGAGCGCGATAGGGTATAACTCTACTCAACCGCTAGGGATTTTATTGAGAAAGGTGTTCTACCATGAGCAAGAACCTCTCCCAGCAGGTCGTTCTCGACCGCCGCGGCTTTGTCGCCGCTACCTTCGCAACCGTCGCCGGCCTTGGTCTTGCCGGCTGCTCCGACACCAGCGCCGAGGCCGACAAGGGTTCCGCCGCCGGCTCCTCCAAGGGCTCCGAGGATACCGAGGTTTCCGCTACGCTCGATGCCAAGGCATTCGACAAGCTCGTCGACAACGGCCCCAAGGCCGATGACGACGCCATCGCCGCCAGCACCTGGGCCACGGCCGTCAAGGACGCCGGCGTCTTTAAGATCGGTGGCGTTCAGACCTCCACGCTCTTCTCCCTCCTCAACGAGAAAGACGGTCAGACCCGCGGCTTCGACGCCGGTATCGCACAGCTCCTGTCCAACTACATTCTGGGCGAGAACAAGGTCGAGATCACCCAGGTGACCTCGGACACACGCGAGTCCGTCCTGCAGAACGGCCAGGTCGACGCCGTCTTTGCCACCTACACCATCACTGACGAGCGCAAGAAGCTCGTCTCCTTCGCCGGCCCCTACTACTACACCCAGCAGGCCATCCTGGTGCTCGCCGATAACGACGACATCAAGAGCGTCGACGACCTGGCCGACAAGAACGTCGCCGTCCAGTCCGGCTCCAACGGCCCCGCCATCCTGGAGGAGTTTGTCCCCAAGGCCAGCCAGCAGGAGTTCAAGACCGACGAGGAGGCCCGTCAGGCACTCCAGCAGGGTCGCGTTGACGCCTACGTCATCGATAACAACATGCAGCAGAGCGCCCTGGTCCGCGAGCCCGGTAAGTACAAGATTGCCGGTAAGCCCTTCGGCAGCAAGGAGCCCTACGGCATCGGCCTGCCGCTCGATTCCGACGGCGTCGCCTTTGTCAACGACTTCCTTAAGAAGATCGAGGACGATGGCACCTGGACCGAACTGTGGCAGATCTGCATTGGCGACCGTACGGGCGACACCAATGTTCCCGAGCTACCCGAGATCGGCGCCTAGGCAATACGCCTAGTAACGGCCGCTACGAAACCATATGGAAACGCATGATGCGCTTTATTGCGCTAAACTGTTTCCTCACTGAGTTGTCGGGGCTTCCGTACACACGGGAGCCCCCTTTCCTTATCGGCGGGAGGTCCGCATGAGTCTCTCCGAGCTCTGGTCGCTCTATGGCCAGAACTATATCGACGCGCTGCTAGCAACCTGGGGCATGACGCTTGAGTCGTTTGCCATCGCCATGGTGCTGGCCGTCGCCGTCACCGTGATGCGCGTGTCGCCGCTCAAGCCGCTGCGCGTCTTTGGCGACCTGTATGTCCAGGTCTTCCGTAACATCCCCGGCATCGCGCTGCTCATCATCGTCGTCTACGCGCTGCCGCCGCTCAAGGTCGTCCTGCCCTACCGCACCTGCGTCATCGTCGCCACAGTGCTCTTGGGTTCTGCCTTTGGCTCCGAGAACTTTATGAGCGGCATCAACACCGTCGGTGTCGGCCAGGTGGAAGCCGCCCGCTCGCTGGGCATGAGCTTCAGCCGTATCCTCGCCAAGATCGTGATTCCGCAGGCGCTGCGCTCGAGCGTGCTGCCCATGACCAACCTCTTTATCGCCGTCATGCTCACCACCGCGCTCGGCAGTCAGGTGCCGCTTAAACCGCAGGAGCTCACCGGCGTGGTGAGCTACATCAACACGCGCTCGCTTGGCGGCGTCGCCGCGTTCTTTATCTCGGCGCTCGGCTACCTGGGCACGGCCTTTGTGGTGAGCCACATTGGCAACTATATCGATAAGAAGGTGAGGATCCTCCGATGAGCAAGCACTCCACCTCCGCGCTCACCATGCGCGATGCGCTCTACGAGGCTCCCGGCCCCAAGATGCGCGCCAAGATTCGCGTCGGCACCGCCATCTCACTTGTTGCCGTGGCCGCGCTCATCGCTCTGGTACTGCAGCGCTTTTATGTGACCGGCCAGCTTTCGGTCCATTACTGGTACTTCTTTACGCACCTCACCACCTGGAAGTTCCTGCTTGCCGGTTTTGAGGGCACGGTAAAGGTCGCGCTCACCGCCGGCGCCATCGCGCTGGTACTGGGCTTAGCCCTCATGCTCGGCCGTACCAGCGACATCAAGCCGCTGCAGCTGGTCTGCCGCGTGCTCACCGATTTCTTCCGCGGCGTACCAAGCCTGTTGTTCATCTACTTCTTCTTTTTGGTGCTGCCCCAGTACAAGATCGCGCTGCCGTCGTTTTGGATGCTCACGCTTCCCGTCGCGCTCGCTGCAGCCGGCGTGCTAGCTGAGATTTTCCGCGCCGGCGTCAACGCCGTACCGCGCGGCCAGGTCGAGGCGGCCCAGGCGCTCGGTCTCTCCAAGGCTAAAATCACCTTTAAAATCGTGCTGCCGCAGGCTATTCGATTTATCATTCCGTCGTTGATTTCGCAGCTCGTGGTCGTAGTCAAAGACACCACCGTCGCCTACGTGGTGAGCTACCCCGACCTCATGCAAAACGCCCGCGTGCTCATTACCAACTACGACGCTCTCGTGTCGGTCTACTTGGTAATCGCGGTCATCTATATCCTCATCAACGTCGCAATCAACAAGGCTGCTGTCTACGTTTCGCACAAGACCGGCGCGACCATCATCCGCTAACGCTTTACCATTTCGAGTCATAAGGAGCCGAGCACCATGGCACAGAGCACCTCTACCACCGGCAATCAGTCGCTGATCGAGCTCAAGCACGTCGATAAGCACTATGGCGACCTGCACGTTCTCAACGACATCAATCTCTCGGTCGACCGCGGCGAGGTCGTCGTGGTGATTGGCCCCTCGGGCTCGGGCAAGTCGACCATGTGCCGCACCATCAACCGCCTGGAAACCATCGACTCAGGCGAGATCCTCATCGAGGGCGAGCCCCTGCCGCAGGAAGGCAAGGATCTTGCCCGCATGCGTGCCGAGCTGGGCATGGTGTTCCAACAGTTCAACCTGTTTGCACATATGACGGTGCTGCAGAACGTCATGCTGGGGCCGGTCGACGTGCTGGGCGTGTCCAAGGAGGAGGCTCGCGAGCGTGCCATGGACCTGCTGAGCCGCGTGGGCGTGGCCGAGCAGGCCGACAAGGTGCCCGCACAGCTTTCGGGCGGCCAACAGCAGCGCGTGGCCATCGCCCGTTCACTCGCCATGCAGCCCAAGGCCATGCTCTTTGACGAGCCCACAAGCGCCCTTGACCCCGAGATGATCAATGAGGTGCTCGAGGTCATGGTGCGCTTGGCGCAGCAGGGCATGACGATGATCGTCATCACGCACGAGATGAACTTTGCCCGCCGCGTAGCCGACCGCGTCGTCTTTATGGCCGACGGCCAGATCGTGGAAACCGGCACGCCCGACGAGTTCTTCGACCATCCCCAGACCAAGCGCGCCCAGGACTTCCTCAACTCCATCAAGGGCCACTAACCAGCCACCCCGTGGGACAAATTCATCGGAAGTGTTGTCCCACATCTCCCATGCGCCCTGTCACCTTCAGATCGAAAGCAACACCTATGATCGGAACTCGTACTTCATCGTCATACACCCCGCATGTCGACGTCGCCCCCGCCGACCGTCCGCTCATCCTCGTCGCGCCGCGTTGGGAAGAGGCAAAGCCTTTTTTGAGCGAGACGCTCTCCCCCAACGAGGAAATCGCAAGTGTCTTTGTCGATGCCATCCTTGCCGCCGGCGGCCTGCCACTGCAGATGTCTATTACCGAAGACGTCGATGTTATCCGTCATTACGTGGAAATCGCTGACGGTATCGCTATTCCCGGCGGCCCGGACGTCAACCCCAAACGCTGGGGCGACGAGCGTCCTTACGACCCCACGCTGTGCTGTGAGATTCGCGACCGTTTTGAGTTTAAGCTGGTTAACGAGGTGCTTCGCGCCAAGAAGCCGCTCTTTACCACCTGCCGAGGCACGCAGCTGCTCAATGTCGCCACCGGCGGCACCCTGTGCATGGACGTGCCGAGCCTGGGCGCGCGCGAGGGCCGCACGCAGTGGCGCCATACCCACGTGCTCAACGATCCCGTGCACCCCGTCGAGGTCGTGCCGGGCTCGCTGCTGGAGCGCGCGGTTGGCGGGCACAGGCTGATCCAGACCAACTCGGCACATCACTGCTGCGTCGACCGTCTGGGTAAAAGCACGCGCTTGGTCGCCAAGGCAACCGACGGCGTTCCCGAGTGCATCGAGGTCGAAGGCCAGCCTTTCTGCCTGGGCGTGCAATGGCACCCTGAGTACACGTGGAAGACGCTCGAGACCGACTTTAACCTGTGGAAGTCGTTTGTCGAGGCAGCGGCAAAGGTTAAGCAGGCGCGCTAGCTCGCGAACCCCACAACAAATAAGGGTGCCCCGCCGGCCACATGGTCCGACGGGGCACCATTTTACCTATATGCTGCCTGCACGCAGCCCAAGGCCCGCAAGCCCTTATTCGGCCGCCTCGCGCAGGGCTGACATCGTTGCCGCATATTGCTGCTGCAACGCATGCATTCCCTCGCGAGCACCGTCAACGGCATCGGCGCCGCGCAACGCCTCGGTCACCACAACCGCCGGCTCGTACAGATTATCGAATCCCAGGTTCTGGCTCACGCCCTTGAGCGTGTGCGCTGCCATAAACGCACCTTCGGCGTCTCCTGCCGCCATGGCGGCCTCCAGCTTGCCCATGCTCTCGTCATCCAAAAACTTGAGGGCAAAGCGGGCAAGCATTTCCCCGCCCATCAGCCGAGCGCACGCGTCGTCATAATTAGCGCCGATCTTCTCATACGCCTCACGCATGGAAATCATGGATTAAAAACTCCTTTGGTCAAACTAAATCGTGGGAAACGCGACGACGTCGGCGGGGCGTGCCAACGTCTCGGCAATTTGGTCTTGCACCTCGAGCAGGCAATCGAGCAGCAGCGGGTTAAAGGTGCCGCACTTACCGTCCAGGATCATCTGGATCGCCTCCTCGTGCGGGATAGCGTCCTTGTACACGCGCACGCTCGTCAGTGCATCGTACACGTCAGCCACCGAAACCACCTGCGCGGCGATGGGAATTTCGTCGCCCTTAAGGCCATCGGGATAACCCTTGCCGTCCCAGCGCTCGTGATGCCAACGCGCAATCTGGTACGCATATTCCATAAGCGCATTGCCGGCGTGATGGCTACCCAGCTCAAGCAGCATGTCGGCGCCGATCGTGGTATGCGTCTTCATAATCTCGAACTCCTCGGACGTAAGGCGCCCGGGTTTGTTGAGAATCGCATCGTCAATCGACATCTTGCCGATATCGTGCAGCGCCGAAGCCAGGGCAATCGTGGAGCGCTCCTCATTGTCAAGGGAAATGGTGTCGCTACGCTGGACCAGACAGCCAAGCAGCAGCTCGGTCAGCTTTTCGATGTTCGTAACGTGCCTGCCGCTCTCGCCGTTGCGAAGCTCCATGACGCCAGCCATGATGTCGATGAGCATGCGACTGTTCTTGACACGCTCGTTGTACTGCTGGGACAGCAGACTCGTCAGACGGCGCTGTTTGGCGTATAGGCGGATGGTGTTGCTTACACGGCGGCGCACGACACGGGAGTCAAACGGGCGGTTGATATAGTCCGAGGCGCCCAGCTCGTACGCGCGCAGAACCATATCATCGGAATCTTCGCTCGAAATCATGATGACAGGCAGATTGTCACTAACCGATCGGCGCGACAGACCGGCCAGCACCTCAAAGCCGCTTATGCCCGGCATGACAATATCCAGCAGCACGAGCGACAACTCATCACCATAGCGGTCGACCATGTCGAGCGCCGTACGACCGTTGTCGGCCTCGAGGATGCAATACTCGTCCTTGAGCATCTCGCTGAGAATGACTCGGTTCATCTCGGAGTCATCGACAATAAGTACCAAAGGCTTTTCGCTTTGGAAGGCCTCGATGGAATCGGCATCGGTCACGACCGTACCGGCTTTTGCCTTAGCGCGGCTCAGTAACTGGACAGCGCGGCCAACGCCCTCATCGACCGTCTCGCCATGAATGCGAACGCCACCAACACATGCCGTCAAGCTCACGTACTCATGGCCCGGAATAATCGTGGAACGAACGGCATCGGACACCTGATGCAGGCGACGGGTGAAGTCATCGGAGGGAATATTGGGCATGACAACCACAAACTTGTCGCAGCCATAGCGCACAAGCTCGTCAGTCGAACGGATTCCGCTGCGCATGGCTGTCGCCACGGCACCGAGCGCAAGGTCGCCGGCATGACGGCCACACGTATCGTTGAAGACCTTAAAATCATCAAGGTCGATCATCGCAACGCCGGCATTCATGCGGGCGCTACGGAGCTTTTCCTCGTAATATCGGCGATTGTGCACGCTCGTCAGCACGTCGGTGTAGACAAGGTCCTCTTTTGCAGCCTCTTGCCCATCGATCGGACGCACCATCAGCAGGACATGAGGCTCGCCCTCGACCTTCAGAGGGCGCAGATGGGCGCGGTACTCAACGCCATCGTTGAGCAGTTGCTCCGACACCTCATCGGAATCTGTCAAGGCCTCAAGACTCGACTGGCGCAGGCAAGGGCAGCGATCACCGGCGAGCAGGCAGTTAGGCTCGCTCTTAATCTAGTCGGCCGACAGCAAACGTACCACGGGGTAGGTCTTCGCGACGCGGGCGACCTCGACGGCAGCCTCCTCGTCGGTTAGATTGGCCTCGTGATTATTGAGCATATGGGGCCCTTTCGATAGCTTCGCATAGTAGCGGTGGGTTCCAAATGTCACAAGGGTAACACCTTGCCGATGCAGGTAAGCACGTGAATGCCGTTACATTTTTATGAGTTGGCAGACGGCGCAATTGGAGCCGCAAACGTAAGGTTTTGAGCACATTTGTTAACACAGCCGAAACGTTTGCGGGTGAAGCCTGTTTTGGCTATTGCGGGTGTTAGAGCCCCAGAATGCCACGGACAGTCTGGGCAGCCGCTGCCGGGCGATCGCGCAGGCCATTGTGCGCGCCGGGAACCATTACGAGTGGACAGTCCAAAAGCTCAGCCGCTATCCTCGTTCCCGCCTCGCGGGGCGTACCAATCGAGAGCTCGCCCAAAAGCACGGCGGCCACCGTTTTCGACGCGCGAACACTATCCCAATCGGGAATGCAGGTCATAGTAATCCCGTATTCGTTCGCCATGAAACTGCGGCCGTTGCGCAGGGCGTGCTTGGCTTCTGCCTCGGTTAACTTGGGGGCCTCAGGATCCGAATCGCCGATGGCGCCCAGGAAGGCCCGTAATGCCCTGGAGACCTTTCCCGCGGCGATCATCTCGAGCAAAACCGGGGCCGCGCCCAGGCCGGCACCCTCATCCGTCACGGCGGGTTCATGCAGAATCGCACGCGAGATTATGGCGGGGTTTGCACGGAGAAGCTCCAGGGCCACCAACGTACCGGCACTGTGCGCAAGCACGTTTGCCGGAGCGCCAATATGCTCGATAACGGCCTGCAGGTCGGCGGCCTGGGCGGCGAGGTCGTAGCGTCCGTCTGCAGCGTCGCCACTCTCACCGCAACCGCGGCGGTCGTAGGCAATGACGCGATGGTCACAGGCGAGCTCGCGGGCGATGGCGTCAAAAAAGACGCCGTCGACGCAGGCACCGTGCACGCACACCAAAGCGGGAGCATCAGGCGATACATCTGGGCCGGCATACTCGCGGCAGGCGATCGTGGTGCCCGCATTCTCGACCGTAAAATCCATGTTGTGCCCCCATCATCAACGCCCATCCAGTTGTACATCGGTACGGTTGGATGGACCCGCATTTCCTTACGCCTTGTTAACAGATTAACTGTACCCGACCCGATACCTTTCATGACGCGGCATCGAAGGCAGAGTTAAAAAACGAAACCTGCAAAGCACAAGCCCGGACCATACGTTGGAGCCGATGCTATGCTTAAGGTTAATTGTCTTGAGGAGCATATGCCTATGTCTACGTTTTTGAATGCCAGCCCCATCTTTGGGCCCGTTCGTAGCCGTCGCCTTGGTCTCTCGCTCGGCGTCAACATGATGCCGGCCAGCGGCAAAATCTGCACGTTCGACTGCATTTACTGCGAAAACGGCCTCAACGCCGAGCGCCCCTGCCACGAGCCGTACAACACAGCTGCCGTGGTACTCGACGCGCTCGAGGCAAAGCTGCGCGAGATGGCAGCCGAGGGCGAGCTCCCCGATGTGATCACCTTCGCAGGCAACGGCGAGCCCACCGCCGCACCGGAGTTTCCGCAGGCCATCGCCGGCGCCGTCGCGCTGCGCGACGAGCTTGCCCCAAACTCCAAGATCGCCGTGCTCTCCAACGGCACGCGTGCCGACCGCCCCGAGGTGCACGACGCGCTCATGATGGTCGACGACAACATCCTCAAGCTCGATACGGTCGACCCGGCATTTATCCAGCTGCTCGATCAACCCGTTGGCCCCTACGATGTGGAGCACCAGATCGAGACGTTCGCGAGCTTTAACGGCCACGTCATTATCCAGACGATGTTTTTGACCGGCGAACACCAGGGCAATCCTCTCGACAATACCGGCGAGGAGTACGTTGGCCCTTGGCTCGCGGCACTCGAGCGCATTCGTCCGCAGGAGGCGACCATCTACACGGTGGCGCGCGAGACACCGGTCACCGGCCTTGCCAAAGCAGCACCCGACGTCCTCGACGCCATTGCCGCGCGTGTGCGCGCCCTCGGCATTCCCTGCCAGGTGAGCTACTAGCAAAACCACACAGCAGCTAGTGCCCGCCATCCCGCCCCATCAATTGCGGTGATATAGTTCCTATTTGTGCTGTTAAACCGCTTAAATCGGAACTATATCACCGCAACTTTTATGGACGCGTGGGTGGGCTATACTAGCTGCGGATGAAAGGAAGTTAGCCATGTATGACAAAGGACCCGTACCCGGCCGCAACGACGCTTGCTGGTGCGGCAGCGGCAAAAAATATAAGAAATGCCATAGCACCTTTGATGAGCGCCTCGAGCGCCTGTGGGAGGAGGGCTGGGAGGTTTTGCCCCGCACGCTCTACAAGACGCCCGCCGACATCGAGGGCATCAAGCGCTCCGCCGCCATCAACGTGGGCGTGCTCGACTACGTAGGCGAGCACATCGCCGCAGGCATGACCACCAACCAGATCGACCAGATGATCTACGACTACACCGTCGAGCACGGCGGTACGCCGGCAGACCTCAACTACGAGGGCTACCCCAAAAGCGTGTGCACCTCGATCAACGATGTGGTCTGCCACGGTATCCCCTGCGATACGGACGTGCTGCACGAGGGCGACATCATCAACGTGGACTGCTCCACGACCCTAGACGGCTACTTTAGCGACTCGAGCCGCATGTTCTGCATCGGCGAGGTCTCGGCCGACCGCCAGCGCCTGGTCGACGTCACCCGCGCCAGCGTGGAGGCGGGTCTGGCAGCCGTCAAGCCATGGCTGCCGCTGTCCGTGATGGCCGAAGCCGTGCAAAAGACGGTCGAGGACGCCGGTTTTAGCGTGGTGCGCGAGTACGGCGGACACGGCATCGGTAAGGAGTTTCACGAGGACCCGTTTGTGGGCTTTACCACCGAGGCACCCGATGTGGACACCATCATGGCTCCGGGCATGGTCTTTACCATCGAGCCTATGGTCAATGCCGGAGCGCCCGACATCAAGATCAGCAAGGGCGACGGTTGGTGCGTGCGCACCAAGGACGGCAGCGATTCGGCCCAGTGCGAGGTACAGCTCGTGGTGACCGAGGACGGCCACGAGCTGCTGAGCTGGTAGCCGTGGATGCGCCGGGCTTCGCGATGGATATGTTAACCATCACGAAGCCCGGCGTTTTTTAGCGTTTTGTCTGATAAAACCTGCCAAAAATAAACCTGTCCCTTTTTGGCAGGTCGAGCGGAGAGGACTGCTTGTGAACATCCTGGTTTTGTTGCCCGTCAACGACCGCCATCGCGCAATTCTTGAGTCGAGCGCTCCGGGCGAGGACTTTATCTACACGAGCTCCGACGCCGCCACGCGCGAGCAGGTCGCCGATGCCGACGTAATCCTGGGCAACATCGACCCTGACATGCTCACGACATGCGAACATCTCCAGCTGTTGCAATTGCAGACCGCCGGCTATGACGATTACCTTGCCGCCGGGACCGTGCCGGCCGACGCCAAACTGTCTTGCTCGGTGGGCGCCTACGGCCAGGCCGTAAGCGAGCACATGTTTGCCATGGTGCTGTCTATGATGAAACGCCTGCCCGGCTACCAGGACCTGCAGCGCGAGCATCGCTGGGAGGACTTGGGCGCGGTCACCTCGCTCAAAAACGCCAACGTGCTGGTGCTGGGCGCGGGCGATATCGGCGGCCACTTTGCCACGCTCTGCCGCAGCATGGGTGCGCACGTCCGCGGCATCAAGCGCCATCCGCTCGTCTACCCCATTGTGTTTGAGGACATGGACGGCATGGACGCCCTGCCCGAGCGCCTGGCCGAGGCTGACATCGTCGCATCCTTTATGCCCAGCACGCCCGAGACCCGCGGCCTGGCGAACGCCGAGTTCTTCGCCGCGATGAAACCAGGCGCCTTCTTTGCCAACGGCGGCCGCGGCGACCTTGTTGTTGCCGACGCTCTGGTTGCCGCTCTGGAGTCGGCACATCTCGCCGGCGCCGCGGTCGACGTCACCGATCCCGAGCCGCTGCCTGCGACAAGCCCCCTGTGGGATGCGCCCAACATGCTCATCACGCCGCACGTCTCCGGTTGGTTCCACCTGGAGGCTACGCTCAATAACGTGGTCGACATCGCCGCGGAAAACCTGCGCCACTTGCAAGCTGGCGAGACGCTTCGCTGCTGGATCGAGCATTAGGGTTCCGCCGTTCTAACGAACGGCGGACCGGTCGACGCTGCGAGCCGCCCAGAGCGACAAATTGTCATTCAAAAGGCAAGGCATGACCAGAAGGTCTATGCCTTGCCTTTTTCATGCCAACTTGTTCGCTCTGGACGTCGCTCGCTGACGTTTGCTCAACCCGCGGTGTGTTAACAATTCTGTCCAGCTGTTGGCATTGCGGCATTTGTCCAGATAAAACCTGCCAAAATGAACCTGTCCCTTTTTGGTAGGTTTGGCGCAATGGAGTCAGGTTGGCTTGCGCTATACCGGTAGTTCTGTCTGCAACACTCTCGCCAAAGTGATATCAAACATACATCTAGCGTTTTCGACACTTCGCTTATTAGAGCCAGTCCGTCTCCTCGTCATAGCGGTCCGAATAGGCGTTACGCCTGAGTTCTTCAGCACTCGTTGGTCGCGCATTGGACACGTCGACCCCTGACTCATGGCAAGCGGCGACGAACAGCTGTAAACCCCGATCAATAAGCTGAGCCCCACGCTCGGCCTTCATTTCTTCGGCTCGCATTTAGAGCTCCACGCTTTCGGCGCCGTTGATGGTTAGGTTTCGCTCGTAGAAGGCGGTGAGAGCGCGGATGGCGTACATCACGTCGCGTACGCCGCCGGTCTCGTAGCTCGAATGCATGGCCAGCTGCGGCAGGCCCACGTCCACGGCATGCATGCTCGCCTGCATGTTCGACAGGTTGCCGAGCGTGGAGCCACCCGCCATATCACTCTTGTTGACGAAGGCCTGCGTGGGCACGTCGGCGTCATCGCAAATAGCCTGGAACACCGCGCGGCTAAAGGCGTCGGTGCAGTAGTGCTGGTTGGCAGCCTCCTTGATGACGATGCCGCCGTTGAGCACAACCTGGTTGCGTGCATCGCACTTCTCGGCGTGGTTGGGGTGCACGGCATGTGCATTGTCGCAGCTCACGAGCATCGAGGCGGCAAGCGCACGGTGGTACGACTCGTCGTCAAAACCCAGCGAACCGTTAATGCGGCGCAGCGCGTCGGCCAAGAACGTCGACATGGCGCCCTGCTTGGTCTCGGAGCCAACCTCCTCGTTATCAAAGCAGCAGAAGACCGAAACGTCGTGCGCGTTCTCGGCGCCCAAAAATGCCTGTAGCGAGGTATAGGCGCAGGCCAGGTCGTCAAGCTTGGGCGTCGAGATAAACTCGTCGGCCCAGCCCCAGATGCGTGCATCCTGACGATTGACCAGGAACAGGTCGCGACCCAGGATCTGCTCGAGCTCAACATCCAGCTCTTCGGCGACCAGGGCATCGAAGTCACCCTGCTTAAGCTCGCCGGTGCTGATAAGCGGGCAAAGGTCAACGGCTCGGTTGGGAGCAAAGCCCTCGTTAACGCCGCGGTTCATGTGGATAGCAAGGCTCGGGATAATAGCGACCTCGCGCTCGGTGGCAAGCAGACGGCTCTCGATACGGTCGCCCTCGCGCACCAGCACGCGGCCCGCGAGCGCCAGTGGACGATCGAACCAGGTGTAGTCGATCATGCCGCCGTAGGCCTCGGTGTTCAGGCGCAGCGTCTCACCCGCGCCGTCAAGCTCGGGCACGGCCTTGACCTTAAACGTCGGCGAATCGCTGTGCGACGCCGTGAGCTGAAAATGATAGTCACCGGCAACGCCGTCCTCGCCCCACGTCGCGGCCAGGTCCTCGCCCACCTTAAAGGCAACAACGCTCGAGGTGTTGCGCTGCGTGTAATAGCGACCGCCCGGCTCGATGTCCCACGCCGCGTTCTCGGGCAGGTAGGTAAAGCCCGCCTCGTCGAGCTCGGCCATAATGGTCGCCGCCGTATGGAACATGCTGGGGCATGCCTCGATAAAGTCGATAAGGTCGTTGGCGGCCTCGATATCATCGGCCGTCACATGCGCGCGCTCGGGCGTTTCCTGATCCGTCATGCTCTCCCCTTTCGCTGGGTTGATGGTCCCCTCCAGCATACCCCGCCACGCCAGCGCCGCGCCTTTCATTCCATGTTTAATCCCGCGCCGCTCGCCAAGTTGAGCCATCATGCCCGTACACCTTTTGCGACAATTACGTTAACAGGACGAGAGGAGCCGTCATGAAGCCACGTAACATTGCCATCGCCTGCGGTGTTGCAGGAACCGCCGTCGGCCTTGCCGCTGCCGCCGGCATCGTTTACCGCAAGCAAATCAAGTCCGCCGCGTCGCTCAAACGCTTGACCGACTATGCGGATGGCTATGACCTGTATGCAATCGACGTCGTCTACGACTACGACCTCGACCGCATCATCGCCGCTGGCGTGCGCGACGACCAGGCCTACATCGATGCCGTGGTGGCGCAGGTGCTGCCCGGTGTGCCGGCACATGTCCAGGCGCCCCAGTTTGCCTGCAGCGCTTTTGTCGCCGTAGATGCCGAAGGCCGCGTGCGCACCGGTCGCAATTACGACTTTAAGGACGATACTTCGGCGCTGCTGGTGCGCAATCACCCGCGCGACGGCTATGCCTCCATCGGCTTTGCGGCCCTCAACAACCTGGGCACCAACGCTCCGCTTGACTCCGTCGCCGGACGCACCGCTGCACTCATGGGCCCGTTTGCCCAGCTCGACGGTGTTAACGAATGCGGCGTGTCCATTGCCGTACTCACCCTGGATTCCAAGCCCTGTGACCAGGACATGCAACGCCCCGTCATCAACACTTCGCTCGCCATCCGTCTGGTGCTCGACCGTGCCGCCACCACGCAGGAGGCCGTAGACCTGCTTTCTGCCTACGACATGCACGCCATGGCCGGACGCGACTACCACTTCTTTATCAACGACGCCGCCGGCGACGCGCGCGTAGTAGAGTGGGATCCGTACGATCCGGACCGCGCTTTCAAAGCGACTCCCGTACGCCAGGTTACGAACTTCTACGCCTGCTATGGCGACGAAGTGCTGCCCAACCAAAAGAATGGCGAGCTTGGCCATGGCAAGGAACGCGCCGTCGCCATCGCCGATGTCCTTGACGCCCATGCCGGCGCCCAAGACGAAGCAGTCGCTTGGAAGGCCCTGCGCGCCGCAGCGCAAGAGCCCAATCCGGAAGACATCACCAGCAACACGCAATGGTCGGTCGTCTTTGACAATACCAAGCCCGCTGCCGCCATCACGCTGCGCCGCCACTGGGGCGACGTCGACGCCTTCGCGCTGTAAGGAGCTGGCACCGTCGTCCTTACGCTCGCCTGACGTTGCTTACATTTCTATACATTTGAGCTAACACGTTTTACCCCCGCATCAACAGTGTGCGGGGGTAAACTTATGCGCATGTTATAACTTGCCCGGAAGGATTCACCATGCTTAGGATCGGTCTTCTTACCAGTGGCGGCGACTGCCAAGCGCTCAACGCCACCATGCGCGGCATCGTCAAAACGCTTATGACCAATAGTGAAGAACCTATCGAGATCTACGGTTTTGAGGACGGCTACCAGGGCCTTATCTACAGCAGGTTCCGCGTCATGACGCCCGCCGATTTTAGCGGCATCCTCACCCGCGGCGGCACCATCCTTGG
This sequence comes from Collinsella sp., assembly GCA_036304385.1. GTDB lineage: Bacteria > Actinomycetota > Coriobacteriia > Coriobacteriales > Coriobacteriaceae > Collinsella. Next base: position 37,950 of record JAXIYS010000076.1, read on the forward strand.
CACGAGCCGCACGCCGTTCAAGCGTCTGGACACTCCCGAGGCCGACGGCGTCGAGAAGGTGCCGGCGATGGTCCACACCTATCACAAGCTGCAGCTCGACTGCCTGTTTATGCTGGGCGGCAACGGCTCCACCAAGACCGCCAACCGCCTGCGCGAAGAGGGCCTCAACGTTATCGCCCTGCCCAAGACCATCGATAACGACACCTGGGGCACCGAGATGACCTTTGGCTTTACGAGCGCCATCGACGTCGCCACCAAGTGCATCGACGACATCCACACCACCGCTTCGAGCCACGGCCGCGTGTTCGTCATCGAGATCATGGGCCACAAGGTTGGCTGGATCCCGCTGTACGCCGGTGTCGCGGGCGGTGCGGATGTCATCTTGATTCCCGAGATCCCCTACGACATGGACCAGGTCATCAAGACCATCGAGCATCGCATGGAGACCGGCAGCCGCTTTACCATCGTGGCCGTCGCCGAGGGCGCTATCTCCAAGGAGGACGCGGCGCTGTCCAAGAAGGAGTACAAGAAGAAGCTCGCCGAGCGCACGAGCCCGTCGATCGTCTACGACATCGCCAAGGAGATCGAGGCCAAGACCGGTCGCGAGACCCGTGTCGCTATCCCCGGTCACACGCAGCGCGGCGGCCAGCCCGACGCTCAGGACCGCATCTTTGCGACCCAGTGCGGCGTCGAGGCCGCGCTTGGCTGCCTGCGCGGCGAGTTTGGCTACATGATCGCCCTGCGCGACGGCAAGATGTGCCACATGCCGCTCGAGGATGTTGCCGGCAAGCTCAAGTATGTCGACCCCCAGAGCGATCTGGTGCGCGAGGCCAAGGCGTTGGGCATCAGCTTCGGCGACGAATAGCCTCGGCCGAAATCCATCCCATCGGGCCCTCCGACCCCGCCCGACGTATTTCGATTTGGCTCCTCCCTTGACTCCGTCAAAGGTCGCCAATCGAAATCGTCGGGCGGGGTCGGAGGGCCCTTCGTTTACATACTCGCCGAGGCTATTCGCCTTCTTGCTACAGGTGCCTAGCCTGAAATTAAGTTGCGGTGAAATAGTTCCAGCTTAGCCCTCAAATGGCTGAATCTAGAAACTATTCCACCGCAACTTACTGAGTGGGGGCTCTTGGCCGCTACTTGCACTGACATTTGTCCTGAAATGGCTGGTCGTTAGGGGTTGCTACCGGTAGTTGCGGTAGGGTTGGAGCAGATTCTAACTAGAAATGGTGGTCGCTACCGGTTGTTCTCGGCATACTCGGCTCATTCGATTCGACCATCAAACGAAAGGAACCACCATGGATCTTGCGATGGCGCAGCGCCTCGTCGATCGCCGCAAAGCTGCCGGGCTTTCTCAGGAGGCGCTTGCCGCCCAGCTGGGTGTGAGTCGTCAGGCTGTCAGTAAATGGGAACGCAGCGAGTCCTCACCCGATACCGATAACCTCATTGCGCTCGCCGCGCTGTATGGTGTGTCGCTGGATGAGTTGTTGTATGGGAAAGCGGCTAGTGATGCCGATGGCTCAGAGGACGGCAGCACCGAAACGGTGGATGAGGCTAAAGAGGCCGAAGATTCTGCCGAGCACGCCGATTGTGGCGACAAACCACTTGTCGATATTTCCCTCGCGCGCGGCATCCACGTCATTGATCCCAATAAAGGCGAGGAAGTCCATGTTGGCTGGAACGGCATCCATGTGACCAACGAGCGCAAGGGCGAAGAGGTGCATGTGGGGCCGGACGGCGTGCATGTCGATACGCTTGAGGACGATGGACATAGCGTGCATACCGATGACGACGGCACCGTCACCATCGACGGCGAGACGTTCTCCAGCTGGAAGGAAGCACACGACAAGCTCGACCATCATGGCAAGCATTTCCACACCAAGGTCGGACGTACATGGAACAAATTCCCCTTCCCCGCGCTTGTCGCCCTCGCCTATCTGGTGCTCGGCATTGTCTACGGCACATGGGCTGCGGGACTCTTCCTCGTCTTTTTGATTCCCGTCTACTACGCATTTGGCGACTTTATCGACCAACGCCACTTATCTAAGCTGATCGATGTCGTCTATTCAGTCAGTGCCGAGGCATGGTTCCTCTACATGTGGCTCTGCCTGGAACAACCCCATCCCGCCTGGGTAATCCTCATCACCATCCCGGTCGTAAAAGCACTCATGCGCTGGTGCCGCAAACAATGGAAGCATCGCGAGCGAGCCTAAACCATCCCAGCCCGACAGCAGCACCCAACTAGTACTCCCCCGCCCATCCCCCCTAAGTTGCGGTGATATAGCTCCGGTTTTAGCCTTGAGTAGTCGAGTTTAGGAACTATTCCACCGCAACTTACGAATGGTCGGAGCGGCTACAGCACAAGCGTCGGCGTTCGTTTGATGGTCCGCCACGAAAAGGGCCTATCTACTACGTTTAACTCGATGGGGCCAACCATGACCGCCTTTTTCGAAAATCGACAGGCCTTCTACCTGCGGTTTTATTTTTCGTTTTCCCGGCATGGTTGAGGGTATCCAATTAAACGTAGTAGATAGGCCCGTTTTGTGGCATACGACCCATTCAAGCCCAATCTCGAAGGCTAAAGAGAGCCTCTCATCCGCACCTGCGAGCGAAAACCAAATAGAATGAAAGGCAAATGGAAAGCCCGTTTGACGAGCGGAGAACATATGCGCGACGTAACCGAAAGCGACTGGAAGCTGTTTAAGAAAATGCTTCCTCAATGGCAAGAACGTTATATGGAAAAGCTCATCGGCCAGTACGTTGAGATGCTGAACGGCGACAGCGAAGCGTCCAGTAGATTTTGGGCACTAGAAGAGCGCCTCAATAGAGACAAGCTGTCCTCAGGCGTAATTGCAAACGACATTCGCCGCAGCACAATGCACCGCGAGATAGCCAATTTGCTTATCGACAGCGTGATCACCCTTGACGACCTTGACGGTTTTACCGAAGACATTAAGAGCTATGCGCAACACTGGATTGGCCAGTAAGAGCACTGAACGACAGACATCCCCAGCAAAACGGGGCAAACGCTGGGCCACCTAATGGTTGTCCGGCGTTTGCCCAGATAAAACCTGCCAAAATATACCTGTCCCTTTTTGGCAGGTTACTCGGCGCTCTTGAGGGCGCCGACCATGTCGATCTTGTTGAGCGTTCGATTGGTGGCAAGGTTGACGATAAACGTAAAGGCAAAGGCCAGCAACACGGATAGCACGTAGCTCAGCGGCTCGACCTCAACATCAAAATACAGCGACGGCATCTGCAGGATGTACGTAAAACTCTCGGCCAGCAAGCCGCCTAGCGGTACGCCCAGTGCGGCGCCAATCGCCGTGAGGATCAACGTCTCCTTGTTGACGTAGTGGTGCACCTCGCCGCGACGGAAGCCCAACACCTTAATGGTCGCCAGCTCGCGCTCGCGCTCGGAGATATTCGTGTTGGACAGCGTAAACACCACCACAAACGACAGGCACGCCGCCATAAAGGTCACGAGCACCACGACCGAATTGATAATCGTAAAGTTCGCCTCATAGTTTTCCCAATGCTCGGCCGTACTCGAAATCGTAAGCCAACCGTCACTCTTAAGATTCTTGCTAAACGCAATCTGGTCGGCCGACGAACCCTTGAGCAGTGCAAAGATGCCGTTAAGACGCGCGCTTCGGCCGAACGTGCGCTCATAGGTGCCCTGCGTCATGTAAAGCGTGTTGCCCAGATAGTTAAGCGAAATGTCGCTGACTTTGACCTTGGCAACATTGAGCGACGAATCCTGGACGTGAGCCGTATCGCCCGGCTGAATCCCCAGCACCAGCTGTGAACTTTTGCTCAGATACACGTCTCCGTCACGCAAAGGCAGCGGTTCTTTGGACTCATCCTCCAGACGCACGTAATCGCCCAAGTCACTCGTGCGGTCATCGGGCACCACGATCAGCTGCACAGTCTCGCTCTTGCCGCCAAATGTAAAGGTGACGTTGTCGGTCATAATCGGCAGCGTCGAAGTCACGGTCACGTTGGAATCATTGGACGCGCTGCGCCCATCCAATGCCGCGCACGTCTGTGAAAAATCGTCGGGATTGGCGACCGCCAGCAGATCGTAGCGCGTGACGTGGCCGTACTGCTTGGGCGACAGCGCGACCGACGTATCACGAATGCCCATGCCGCAAATTACAAGCGCTGTGCAGCCCGCGATGCCAAAGATGGTCATAAAGGCGCGCTTTTTGTAGCGGAACAGGTTACGCGCCGCCACCTTGTTCAAAAAGCCCATGCGACGCCAGATAAAGCCGATGCGCTCAAGCAAGATGCGCGAGCCGGCACGCGGGGCCTTGGGACGCATAAGCGAGGCTGGGGTCTCGGACATCTCGTGGCGGCAGGCGATAATCGTAGCGCCCACCACGCCCACGGCAAACAGCGCCACCGACACGAGCGACGACACGATGTCGTACGAAAGCAGCATCTGGGGCAGCGAGTACATGTCGTCGAACACCGTAAACAGGAACAGCGGCAGGCCCACAAATCCGATGATGTTGCCGAGCACGCCGCCGATCAGACACGCCCACAGCGAGTAGTCCACGTATTTGGACAGAATACGCCCACGTGAATAGCCGAGCGCCTTGTACAGGCCAATAAGCGTGCGCTCCTCCTCGACCATGCGCGTAGCGGTGGTAAGGCTGATGAGCACGGCGACGATAAAGAAGATAAACGGGAACACCGTGGCGATGGCCTCAATTGACGAGCTATCGCTTTCCACGCTCGAGTAGCTTGCGATATTGCCGCGGTCCTGGATGTACCACGTACATTCGCCTAGATCGGAAAGCTCGGCGCGGGCATCGGCGAATTGTTGGTTGGCGGCGGCGCGGCGCTGGTCCAACTCGGCCTGAGCTTGGACGCGCTCCTCGCTGCCCTCGGCCATACGGTCGATGTTGCCCTGTTCAATCCCAAAGAGCATATTCGCCTGGCGTTCGGCCGCATCTAAGCTTGCCGGCGTGTCAACCGTCAACTCCTGAGCACGTGCCTTCTCACGCTCCTCGCGGATCTTCTCGATATTGCCCTTGACCTCGTTGATCTTTGTCGTGTAGGCGTCCGAATAGGAGCTGAGGCTCTTGGCTCCCTCGACGATCACGTGGACCGAGGAGTAGGAAGAAGATGTCGCGGCGTCCTCGTTCACATAGAACTTATAGTCCGCAGCCGAAGCAGCGCGAAAGGCGTTGACTGTCGAGTCGGAGCTCACGTCGGTGGGATCGAGGACCTCGGCCGTAATGGTGTAATCGCCCGCGGCAAACTGGTCCTTGGCACTTTGGTTCGACGAGCTCGCGTCATTGGCGGCAAAACTCACCGTATCGCCGAGCTTTTTGCCCGAAGCCTTCAGGAACTTCGAAGTCACCGCGACCTCATCGGCGCTCTCGGGCAAATCACCGCTCACCAGCACCGGTTGATCGATATTCTCCTTGGAAAGACTTTGCACGATCACGCGCTCGCGTGTTGTGCCCACGGCGGTGTAGGCGGTCTCGGTGTAGATACCCTCGGCCGTCTCGACGCCGTCGACCTCTTGGATAGCCGCAAGATCGTCGCGCGTAAGGCCATAGGTCGACTGCACGTTAATGTCATAGACATTCTGCTGGTCAAAATAGGCGTCGACCGAATCGCGCAAATCTTCGCAGCCTGCCTTAAGACCGCACATCACGCTCACGCCAAGCGCGGTGATGACCACGATAGACAAGAAGCGCTTAAGACTGCCGCGGATTGTACGGTAGATGCCACGGCGAAAAACCGTCGGCACCATATCGTTTGAGCTCTGAGCGGTGCGGTAGGTCGCAAACTCCCGGTCGCGACCCGCGCGCTCCGTATCGTGGTTTTGGCTGTTTTGGCGGTCCTGGTCCATGGGCGCTACCACTCGATCGTCTCGATAGGCACGGGATTTTGCTGGACCGTCTCGCTCTCCACGCGACCACTCTTAAAGCGGATCAGGCGATCGGCCATGGGCGCGAGCGCGGAGTTGTGCGTGATGATGATGACCGTAATGCCCTGCTTGCGGCAGGTATCCTGCAGCAGCTGCAAGATCTGCTTGCCGGTTTTATAGTCGAGCGCGCCCGTGGGCTCGTCGCATAAAAGAAGCTTGGGGTTCTTGGCCAGTGCGCGGGCAATGGACACGCGCTGCTGCTCGCCGCCCGAAAGCTGCGCGGGGAAGTTGGCGAGGCGCTCGCCCAGGCCAACCTGGCGAAGCGTCTGTTCGGCATCGAGCGAATCGGGGCAGATCTGAGCTGCAAGCTCAACGTTTTCGAGCGCCGTCAGGTTGGGAACCAGATTGTAGAACTGAAAGACAAAGCCGACGTCGGCGCGGCGGTACTCCACAAGCTGCGCCTCGTTGGCAGAGCTCACGTCGCGCCCGTCCACTGTCACGGAGCCGGAGGTTACCGTATCCATGCCGCCTAGGATGTTGAGCGCCGTAGTCTTGCCGGCGCCCGAAGCGCCCAGGATAATGGCGAGCTCACCGCGCTCAACGGTAAAGCTCGCGCCGTCGAGCGCATGGATGCGGGCATCGCCCTCGCCGTATGCTTTGATGACGTCTTTGAATTCGATATAGGCCATCGATCGGTTCCCATCTGGTCGGATAACTCTTTAGTATTACCCATTTCACGCCGACCAAAAAGGGACAGGTTCATTTTGGCAGGTTTTATATGGGGAAACGACAGCCATAGATGAGGCGCCGGGGAGGCAGAGAAATCATCGACGGGGTCAGGCCGACCGCCAAACACAACGCACGCATCTCTATCTGTCAGCAAAATCATTCGAACAGCTGTTCGTTTCTATGATATGATTCCGTTATCTAAGCAGGCCAATACGCAGAAAGGCGGCCAACATGGCGTTCGACTTTAAGAAGGAATGCAAGGAGCTCTACAAACCTGCAAGCAAGCCGAGCATCGTAACTGTCCCGCCTATGAGCTACGTTGCCGTTCGCGGAAAGGGCGACCCAAATACCGAAGGTGGCGAGTATCAAAACGCCCTGCCGCTGCTTTACGGCATCGCCTATACCGTCAAGATGTCGAAGAAAGGCTCAAGGAGTATCAAGGGCTATTTCGACTTTGTGGTACCGCCGCTCGAGGGTTTCTGGTGGCAAGACTCCCCGAGCGGCGACATCGATTATGTACGCAAGGACGATTTCAACTTTATCTCGTGCATTCGCCTGCCCGATTTCGTCACCCGAGATGACTTTGACTGGGCAGTCGCGGAAGCCACGACCAAAAAGAAACTTGACTTTTCTGCCGTCGAGCTGCTTAAAGTTGACGAGGGCCTCTGCGTTCAATGCATGCACACCGGGCCCTACGACAACGAACCGGCGACCGTAGGCGCTATGAATGAATACACGACCGAGCAGGGCTATGTCCCCGACTTCTCAGACACTCGTTTCCATCACGAAATCTATCTCTCCGATCCACGCAAATGTGCACCGGAGAAACTTAAGACTGTGGTTCGTCATCCTATCAAGCGCGCTGAATAGCGTGGAGCGTCATCTCACGCGCTAGGTTTTAAGCCAGCCAACCAGCCGCCTCCTAGGCCGTCCGGTAATTATCTTGACGCGGCCCGTCGCATCTTATAAGTTTGTTTTGCTAAAGCTGGAAAGCCTCTCAACGATGCGCAACTCCAGCTCTTTTTCTATCAAGAGGCTTAAATGAAATACCGGAAGTCGCGGATATCCATCAACGAACAAATAGCACTATTGACAGAATACAGGGGTCTTAAGTGCTCTGATCAAAGCGAACTCGAGCGAGCTTTGGTCGAAGTCGGCCACTACAGACTGTCGGCCTACTGTTTTCCCTACAAAACCAAATGCAAGTCCGGGATTACCATCTTTCGCGAAGGCACAACATTCGAAACCATCATCTACACGTATGAATTTGACCGAGCCCTCCGGCAGTTAATGTTTGATGCGGTCGGCAGAATTGAGATCTACCTCAAAAGCAGAATTGCCTATCTTGCCTCTGAGGAACGCGGGCCTTTCTGTTACCCAGATGTCGCCATAACGAGGCTCAACTCGGCATGTCCATCGCGCTTTGCGCCGCGCTGGGCTACGCAGCCGTCTTTGGCAGCGCCACCAATACGCTGCTCGCACCCATCCTGATTGGCTGCGAAGTCTTCGGTTTCGGTAATCTGCCGGCATTCTTCATCGTCTGCGTCGCGGCTTACCTGTTCAACATGGATAAGTCGATCTATGCCCTGCAGAAGCGGGCGTAGAAAGATGTCCAAGCAAGTGGTCTCAACCGGAAACGGCGTCTTGGCTATGCAAAGTGCCCTGGCGTTATTCCTCGTACGCGCCCTCGAGCCGAAGCAGCCACTCCTTGCGGTCAAGCCCGCCGGCATATCCGTTGAGCGAACCATCGGCGGCAACCACGCGATGGCACGGCACGATAATCGAAATGGGATTGCGTGCAACCGCAGCCCCCACGGCACGCGGGGACACAACGGGAGCCTCGTTTCCCGGCACACGATGTCGAGCCGCAACTCGCTGGGCTATCTCACCGTACGTAGCGACCTCGCCACGCGGGATAGAAAGCAGCTCAAACCAAACCTCGCGCTGAAACGCCGTGCCAATCATATGCAACGGCGGCGTAAACCGAGGCTCCTGCCCCGCAAAATAAGCATTCAGCCAAGCCCAAGAACGCTCAAGCACCGAAGAAGCCGCACCATTTGCCGGATCCACCGAAGACATACCGCCGGCGCCAGAAACCGCATCGGCACCTTCAACGTGCTCCGCATCTTCTTTGAGCAGCGTAGAGCCAAAGTGCTCCTGTCCCTCAAACCAAAGCCCCGTCAGACCGCGGCCATCAGCGGCAAGCAAGATTTCGCCCAAAGGCGAAGCAAACGTCGTCGTGACCACCTGCGGCTCCTTTCAAAACTCCGCAAACATAATACCGCGAACTGTGCAGACAGCCCCGCAGATACGTCTGGGCGGGCTCGTAATTGTTTAAGCGAGGCTGTTTTCCCCAATCAAACGAAGAAGACGCGGGGCATCGACGCCAGAGCGGTACCTCTATCAGCTGAGCTCTAATACTTTCCCGAGAAGTGAACGAGTAAAATCGAAGCCCCGGAGCATCCACACCTTTAGACCGCAAAACCGCAGGAAATGGCGGTCAAAATATGCCAATGCTTCGGGGGTCCAAATAAGGTCGTTCACTTCTCGGAAAAGTATTAGACCTCGATTCGCACCAACCCCAAAGTCCCCGCAGGCAGCAGGCGCGACAGCGCCGCAGCTGCCGGCCGCGCCCCACAGTCCCCCAAGGCGGCAGGCGCAAAGCGCCGAGGCCGCCGCCGGGATCAGGGCCCGCAACGGCCACGTGCCCTCACATCAGCCCAGCGGCCCCAACCAACAACGGCCCCATCGCAGGCCGCTCGCAGCAGCGTCACCGCAGGCGGTGGCCGGGCTTGGTTTTCAGAACACTCCGCAGACCAGGTACCGTCAAGATTCTTTCGCAAATTGATTTAGCCGTCTCCGGCCCCGTCCTCTTCTAGCCCTCCGCCTTTCCCCTCAGCTCGTCCATCTCCTCCAGCTTCG
>JAXIYS010000077.1:0-50437 GCA_036304385.1 Collinsella sp.
CGTTCCTTCAACTGGGGAAATGCCGCCCCCGGACCCCAGGAGGGGCCGCGGGGGCGTTCGGCTAGCTGCGGGAATGGCCTATTTGCTCAATGTGTTCGGCTGAGATCGGAAATCAACCATCTGTCCGGCCGGGCACAGGGTTACCTCCCAAATCGTCCTCGGACATGTCGGAGCCCCCGCCGCGCGCTTCGCGCTGCGGGGGCTCCTCCGTCCTGCGGAAAGATTTGGGAGGTAACCCTGTGCCCGGCCTGCGGCTACTAAGGGGCCTCTTTAGAAGTTGCGGTGAAATAGGGACTGTTTTAGCAGTTAGAAGCCCTCATCAGTCCCTATTTCACCGCAACTTATATTGGGGGTCATTGTTGCGCAACTTTGGTTGGGGATATCGCTTTACAGTTGAGTTAGATGGATGGTTCCAGGCTTGCTGGAGGTTGATATGGTTTGTCCTTATTGTGGTGCTGAGCTTGCTGATGGGGCTCGGTTTTGCGTGGGATGTGGGGCTGCGCTTGACGGGACACAGGCTATACCCGTAGCCGAGCCTGCGGTTGCACCGGCACCCGTGGGTTCGCCCGCTCCCGGTAAGAAGCCTAAGAAAGGCGTCGTGATCGCTATCGTCTGCGCGGCGGTAATCGTTGTTGGCGGGGGCGGTGGGTTGGCGTATCACCTGTATCAGCAGCATGTTCAGGAGCAGGAGCAGTATGAGTCGGCGCATTCCAAGCATGCGCTCGTGGTGAGTGTAAAGGCTGAAGGGTGGGATACCGATGATGGAGCTTCGCGCGTGCCGGTGCGCGTAAAGGGCAAGACGGTCGACGGAAAGAAGGTCGACAAGGTCGAATATGTCGCTTCCGACGGCTCGGGCATCAAGCTTATCCAGGGCAAGTACACGCTCAAGGCGGCAGGCTCCCCTATCGCCGCTGATGGCACCATCTACCAGGTGCCTTGCACAAAGGCCGAGCTTACGATCGACAACGCTTTTGCTAAGGGCGAGAAGATCGACCTGGCAGAACTCGCCGAGCAGGATTCGGTTTTGGACTTTACGCCCATCGATGCCGCTGACGTGACCGACGACGAGATCAACGACGCCGTGACATTCGCTATGGCATACAAGGGTAAGGACGCGCCCAACGTCGATGCGCTGCAACACGCCGCAACCAATCGCCGCGACACCGCCGTCGCGGCCAAGAAAGCCGCCGAAGAGGAAGCGGCGCGCCAGGCCGAGGAACAGCGCAAAGCCGCCGCACGCCACATCGAGGCCCAAACCTTCAGTGTCGACCTGCCCGAGTACTGGGATGGTAGGGTGACAGCAGAAGTCGACGGAGATGCGATAGGGCTGTACTCGACTGCCTTTCCAGATAAAGAGCTTGGATATCTTGCCATGAAAAATGAACCGTATGGAAACGCGGGAGATATCGAGTGCGGCCGTATTCGCGACATCAAGCTCGACGAAAACCACTATGTAAAACTAGTAATTTATCGTTGGGCCTTTGATGCGGGGCAAGACCATTTATCAAAAGCTGAATATCGTCTTAACTTGTGTTCAGATGATGCCGCACGCGAGATAGTCGACCTCCAATCGTTGGGGACAATCTCCTACGACTCCATTCTTGCTGATATGGTTGCGGCAAATGACGCTAATGTCGCAGCGGTATGCTGGCCAGACGACATCTTTGCCAACGCCCTCGCCCCGACCGTGAAGCTCCTCTAACCGTTCCTCTCCCAAACACAAAGCCGGGGTGCCCCCACACGAAAGGCACCCCGGCTTATTTATTATCCAATGCGGGAACGGCTCTCAGGTCAAGGCCAAAGCAAAATGCCTTAGGCCAAGAACTCCTTGGTGGTCGCCACGATGTTGGCGGCGTCCAGGCCGTACTTGTGCAGGAGCTCGTCGCCCGGGCCGGACTCGCCGAAGGTGTCGTTGACGCCAATCTTCTTGAGCGGCGTCGGGCACTGCTCGCACAGGACGTCGGCGACGGCGCTGCCCAGGCCACCGATCACGGAGTGCTCCTCGACGGTCACGACGTGACCGGTCTTGGTGGCGCTCTTGACGATCAGGTCAGCGTCGATGGGCTTGATGGTGTGCATGTTGATGACCTCGGCATCGATGCCCTCGGCAGCAAGCTGCTCAGCGGCCTCGAGCGCCTCGCCGACCATCAGGCCGCAGGCGATGATGGTGACGTCGGTGCCCTCGCGCATGACGATGCCCTTGCCTACCTCGAACTTGTAGGTCTCGGGGTCGTTGATAACCGGCGAGGCCAGACGGGCGAAGCGCATATACACGGGGCCGTCGCACTCGTAGGCGGCGCGCGTCACGGCGCGGGCCTCGACGTCGTCGGCGGGAACAATCACGGTCATGCCGGGGATAACGCGCATGAGTGCGATATCCTCGCAGCACTGGTGCGTGGCGCCGTCCTCGCCCACCGAGACACCGGCGTGCGTGGCACCGATCTTAACGTTGAGGTGCGGATAGCCGATGGAGTTGCGGACCTGCTCAAAGGCGCGACCGGCGGCGAACATGGCAAAGGTGCTCGCAAAGGCAACGCGACCGGTGGTTGCGATACCGGCGGCAACACCCATCAGGTTGCTCTCGGCAATGCCCACATCGAAGAAGCGGTCGGGGCAGGCGGCCTTAAACTTGCCGGTCTGCGTGGCGGCGGCCAGGTCGGCGTCGAGGACCACAAAGTCATCGTGCTCGTTGGCGAGCTCGACGAGGGCCTCGCCGTAGCTTACGCGCGTGGCGATTTTCTTGACGTCTGCCATCCTAGAGCTCCTCTCCGGCGGCCGTGAGCTCTGCCATGGCCTGCTCAAACTGTTCATCGTTGGGGGCCTTACCGTGCCAACCCACCTGGTTCTCCATAAAGGAGACGCCCTTGCCCTTCATGGTCTCGGCGATAATGGCGGTCGGCTGACCCTTGGTGGCGCGGGCCTCGGCAAAGGCGGCGCGGATCTGATCGAAGTCGTTGCCGTCGGCGAGCTCCACCACATGGAACTTGAAGGCGCGGAACTTGTCGGCGAGCGGCATGGGGTCGTTGACCTCCTCGACGGGGCCGTCGATCTGCAGGCCGTTGTGGTCGACGATCACGCAGAGGTTATCGAGCTGCTGGTTGCCGGCAAACATGGCGGCCTCCCAGACCTGGCCCTCCTCGCTCTCGCCGTCGCCCAGCAGGGCGTAGGTGCGATAGTCATCGCCCCAGTGCTTGGCGGCAACGGCCATGCCCACGGCGGCGGAGATGCCCTGGCCGAGCGAACCGGTGGACATGTCGACGCCCGGGGTGTCGTTCATGTTGGGATGGCCCTGCAGGTGGCTGCCGATATGGCGCAGCGTCTCGAGATCCTCCTTGGGGAAGAATCCGCGCTCGGCGAGCACGGCGTACAGACCAGGCGCGCAGTGACCCTTGGAAAGCACGAAGCGATCGCGGTCGGCCTTGCGGGGGTCGGCCGGGTCGACGTTCATTTCCTCAAAGTACAGATAGGTCATGATGTCGGCAGCGCCGAGCGAACCGCCCGGATGGCCGGACTTGGCAGCGTGCACGCCGGTGACGATGCCCTTCCTTACCTCGTTGGCAACCTTTTTGAGCTCTTCGTCGCTCATTGTGCCTTCCTTTCATCCTCTTTAGACAAAATGCGCACGGCACAGAAGGTCGTCCCAACCCAGCCGCGATGCACGTACGCCATTCATTATGCTGGAAACTGGAAGCTTTACCAGAGTATTTATCATTATTTGAGCAATTTAGCAGGCAGAACCGCTGATGAAACGGTTTACCAATGTGAACGTCTTTTGGATGGAACGCAGTCGGCCCTACGCGTTAATGTCCTTGAAGCCCTCACCGAAGGTCTCCGTAACGTCGGCGACCGTCACAATAGCACGCGGGTCGCGCTCACGCACAATGGTTTTGAGCGTGTTGAGCTCGCGACGGCTCACGATTACCATGATCACCGGCTTCTCGGCGCCCGAGTACATGCCGGTCGCCATAAACTTGGTGCAGCCGCGGCCCAGGCCATACATGATGTCGGCCGCGATATCGGGGAAATTCTCCGAGATGATGAGTACCATACGGCGCCTGTTGCCGCCGTCGACCACGGCATCGATCACATAACCGCTAATGACCATCGAAAGGCCTGCATACAGCGCGTTTTCGACCGAGAAGACCGGAGCCGAGAGCGCGCACACGGCAACATCGATCGCCATGACGGTCGAGCCAACCGGCAGCGATGTGTTGCGCGAGATAATCTGACCGATGGTGTCTGAGCCGCCAGTGTTGGCGCCGGCGCGCAGCACCATGCCGTAGCCGATGCCCGTGATAATGCCGCCCCACATAGCGGGCAGCATCAGATCGGCATGTGCCAGCGGCGCCACAAACGGAGCAAACAGGTCGGTGAAAAAGCCCAGCAGCACAAAGCCCGTCGCCGTCTGTACCACGTAGAACATGCCACCCTCGCGCATAACCACCAGCAGCAGCAAGGCGTTCATCACGATGGTTTGAATACCGACGGGAAGCGAGATGCCATGAGACGCACCGACCGCTTGGATAATCGTGGCGAGACCCGTAACGCCGCCGGCGGCAAGACCGTTGGGGATCAAAAACAGGTCCGTCGCGATAGCGGCCAGAGCACAGCCCAGCATAATCTTGGGCAGATCGTGAAAGAAGTTCAGCGAAAGAATGCGTTTGATGTCCAGACGATATGCCATGCTGCCTCCCTCAAAAAAGCGCACCCCGTCGGATGCGCTTTGAACTTCTTGCTGTATTCGATTCTACCGATTCATCGAGCAAATACCACCCCTGCGAAGTGTTTGCATCGACCCGGAGCCAACCATGTGCCTAGGCGTCCGAGCCTTCCGCATCGGCGTTGCCAGTTGCCCAGCGATGGTAGCCGATCACAAACGGATCCAGATCGCCATCGTCGAGAACGGCCTCGACGTTGCTGGTCTCCACGCCCGTACGCAGGTCCTTGACCATCTGGTACGGGTAGAGCACGTAGCTGCGAATCTGGTTGCCAAACCCGATCGTGGTCTTGGGCCCGCGGATCTCCTCGAGCGCCTCGGCACGCTTCTCGAGCTCGATCTCGTACAGACGGGCCTTGAGAATCTGCATGCACGCGGCCTTGTTCTGAATCTGGCTGCGCTCGTTTTGGCAGGTAACCACAATGCCGCTGGGAAAATGCGTCACGCGCACGGCGGAGTCGGTGGTATTGACGCCCTGGCCGCCCGGGCCGCTCGCGTGATACACGTCCACGCGGATATCGTCGGGACTAATCTCGATGTCGATATCGTCAGGCAGCACGGGGATGACCTCGACGCCGGCGAACGTGGTCTGGCGACGCTTCTTGTCGTCGGTGGGGCTAATGCGCACCAGACGGTGGACGCCGGCCTCGGCGCGCAGCATGCCAAACGCGTCCTTGCCCTCGACGGTAAAGGTCGCACGGTCGATGCCGATGACCTCAGCCGCGGGACAGTCGTTGATGGTAACCTTCCAGCCGCGACGCTGGCAGTACTTCATGTACATCTTAAAGAGCATGAAGGTCCAGTCCTGCGCCTCCAGACCGCCCTGTCCGGGCTTGATGGTCACAATCGCGTCGCCGTGATCGAACTCACCGGTAAACCAGCTCGAAAGCTCGAGCTCGTCGATAGCGCGGGCCAGGCGTTCTGCCGTAGCGGCAGCCTCCTCGCGCAATGCGGCAGCATCGGGGTCGTCGCCCATCTCCTCGGCAAGCTCCAGCGCCGCGCGGGCGTCAGATAGCTCGCCGCGCGCGGTATCCACGGCAGCGATATCTTCCTTGGCGCGAGCGATCTCCTCCATGGTGGCGCGAGCGGCGTCGGCGTCATCCCAAAAGCCGGGGGCCACGCTTTTGGCCTCGAGCTCAGTCACGCGCGTGCGCTTCTCGTCCAAATGAAGATACGACTCGACCTCGCCGAGCCGGTCCGCAAACGCGTCCAGCTCGGCGGGCGTTACCTCTAAAGCCTCGGCCATTAACGATTCCTGCCGTGGCAGTACTTGAACTTCTTGCCGCTGCCGCAGGGGCAAAGGTCGTTGCGGCCCACGTTGACATAAGGGTCATCGCTCTCGGACTTGCGGTAGGTGGTCACCTTGCCGCCGTTGTTGACAGCAGCCGGGCCTCCCTGGACGGCCGTACGAGCCTGAACCTGTGCCTGCTTGCGCAGCACCGAGCTGCCGTTGTCGCCATCGACGTCGGCGGGGCCGGAGAAGCGCGCACCCTCGAGCGCGGGGTCCTCCTTGTGCTCCACGGCCTGCGGGGCGGCCTTGATCTCGATGCGCAGGACGGTGCGCAGGTAATCCTCGTACATGGTGTCGACGAGCATCTGGAACGCGCCATAAGCCTCGGTCTTGTACTCGACCAGCGGGTCGCGCTGACCAAAGCCGCGCAATCCGATGCCGGTCTTGAGGTAGTCCATCTCCTGCAGGTAGTTCATCCAGCGGGTATCGATGACGCGCAGCATGACCTGGGTGTTGAGCTCGCGCATGAGGTCCTCACCCAGGCGCTCGGCCTTCATGTTGTAGCACTTCTCAACGTAGGCCAGGACATCGGCAGCCAGGGCCTCGTAATCCTCGTCGGGGAACTTGGGCGTATCGATATGGCCGGTCAGCTCCACGACCCACTTGCGCAGGCCCTCGAGATCGCGCTCGCCATCGTGGCTGTCCTTGGTGCAGAACTCCTGCACGCAGCGGTACACGGTGTCGTGCATGACCTCGGTGATGTGGTCGGTCAGGTCCTTGCCGTCCAGAATCTTGTTGCGCTCGGCGTAGATGACCTGGCGCTGCTTGTTCATAACGTCATCGTACTCAAGGACGCTCTTGCGCATGGAGAAGTTGATGCTCTCGACCTTGTGCTGCGCGCTCTCGACGGCCTTGGAAATGATCTTGTGTTGGATGGGCATGTCGTCGCCCATGTCGGCCGTGACCATCATCTTGGAGACGCGATCCATCTTGTCGCCACCGAACAGGCGCATCAGGTCGTCCTCAAGCGACAGGTAGAACTGGGTCTCGCCCGGATCGCCCTGACGACCGGAGCGGCCGCGCAGCTGATTGTCGATACGACGGGACTCATGGCGCTCGGTGCCGATGACGGTCAGGCCGCCGGCGGCAAGCACGCGCTCGCGCTCGGCCTTGCAGGTCTCCTTGGCCTCGGCGTTAAACTGCTCGAGCTGCTCGGGCGTCACGTCCTCCATGGTCAGGCCCTCGTACTCAAGGCGCTCGCGCACCAGCTCGTCGGGGTTGCCGCCCAGCAGGATGTCGGTACCACGACCGGCCATGTTAGTAGCGATGGTCACGGCGCCGTAGCGTCCGGCCTGGGCAACGATATGAGCCTCGCGCTCGTGATGCTTAGCGTTGAGGACCTCGTGCGCGATGCCGCGCTTGGTAAGGGCGGCCGACAGCTTCTCGGAGCTTTCGATGGAGACGGTGCCCACCAGGACCGGCTGGCCCTTGGCGTGACGTCGCTCGACGTCATCGGCAACGGCGTTGTACTTGGCCTGGATGGTGCGGTACACCAGGTCCTCATGGTCAACACGCTGAACGGGCTTGTTGGAGGGGATGACCTCGACGGGCAGCTTGTAGATCTCGCGGAACTCGGCATCCTCGGTGAGTGCCGTACCGGTCATGCCGGAGAGCTTGTCATACAGACGGAAGTAGTTCTGCAAGGTGATGGTGGCCAGCGTCTGGTTCTCCTCGCGCACGAGCACGCCCTCTTTGGCCTCGATGGCCTGGTGCAGGCCCTCGGAATAGCGGCGGCCTTCCATGATGCGGCCAGTGAACTCGTCGACGATCTTGACCTCGCCGTTAGTGACCACGTACTGCTTGTCGCGGTGGAACATGTACTGGGCCTTCAGCGCCTGCTGCAGGTGGTTGACCAGCTGGCCGGAGAGATCGGCATAGATGTCATCGATACCCAGGCGGCGCTCAATCTTCTTAAGGCCGCGCTCGGTGGCGGCGATGGTGTGCTTGGCCTCGTCCATGACGTAGTCGCCCGTGGGCTCGACGTCCTCGGTGGCGGTGAGCATGTCGTGCGACACGTCCTCGCCGCGCTCAAGGCCGCGCACGGCACGCGCGAAGTCCTTGTAGGTGCTGGCGGACTTGGTGCCGGCACCCGAGATGATGAGCGGGGTACGCGCCTCGTCGATCAGGATGGAGTCGACCTCGTCGACGATGGCGTAATGGTGGCCGCGCTGCACGCGCTGCTCGGGGCGAGTGACCATGTTGTCGCGCAGGTAATCGAAACCGAACTCGGAGTTGGTGCCGTAGGTGACGTCTGCCTGGTAGGCCGGACGCTTGAGCTCGAGCGGCATGTTGTTCTGGAGCAGACCAACGGTCATTCCCAGGTACTTGTAGATGCGGCCCATCCACTCGGAGTCGCGCTTTGCCAGGTAATCGTTGACGGTAACGACATGCACGCCCTTGCCGGCGATAGCGTTGAGGTAGCCGGCCAAGGTGGAGACCAGGGTCTTGCCTTCGCCGGTCTTCATCTCAGCAATATGACCCTCATGAAGCGCCATAGCGCCGATGAGCTGTACGTCAAAGTGGCGCATGCCCGTGATGCGCTTGGAAGCCTCGCGCACGGTGGCAAAAGCCTCGGGGAGCATGTCGTCGAGCGACTCGCCGTTGGCGTAACGCTCGCGGAACTTATCGGTCTGGGCGCGGAGTTCCTCCTCGGTCATCTTCTCAAACTGGGGCTCAAGACCGTTGATCTGGTCGACGATCTTGTAGTAGCGCTTAAGGTCCTTATCGGATCCAAAGGACAGCAGCTTTGACATGAATCCCATGTGGTTTTCCTTTTTGGCCATCGCCCACGCCGTGCAGCTGCGGGCGAGTTAAACATAGATGATTGTACTTTAGCCAAACAAGGCGCGGCCTATACGGTCGACCTCGACCGCCACGTAATAACTACGACCAACCTGCCAAAAAGGGACTGGTTTAATTTGTCAGCTTTTATCTGGGAAAACGCTGTCTCTCTGCCATTTGGCGCAAACCAATCCGTCCCCTTCGTACCAATCTGGTGCCATGGAGACAGGTTCGTTTGCACCAATAAAGGAAAAGGGCCGCGCACCCAAACGGATGCACGGCCCTTATGCCATGAATGCGAGCGATTCCGCGGCGAGCTATTTACTCAGCAGCCTCGGTGGTCTCAGCCTCGGCAGCGGCCTCCTCGACGGGAGCCTCTGCGGGAGCCTCGGCGGCCTGCTTGGCAGCCTCCTCGGCGAACTTAGCGGCACGCTTAGCCTTCTCGGCAGCCTTAGCCTCAGCGGCGGCCTTGCGAGCGGCCTCGGCCTCAGCAGCCTTGGCGGCCTTGGCAGCCTTGGCCTCCTCAGCCTTCTTGAGCTGGGCGGCAGCGGCGCCACCGAACTTGTCGGCGAAGCGCTGGACGCGTCCACCGGTGTCGACGAACTTCTGCTGGCCGGTGTAGAACGGGTGGCACTCGTTGCAAAGCTCGACCTTCATCTCGGACACGGTAGCGTGCGTCTTGAAGGTGTTGCCGCAGGAGCACGTCACCGTGCACTCGACATACTGGGGATGGATACCCTGCTTCATGGTAGGACTCCTTATTGGTCAGGCGCTGGTTACCGATCAGCGCATAAGGCGTCTTGGTTTCCGACCAAGACAACAAACTCGGCTATGGTACCACGGCGCCGCGTGTCCCACAAAAGGTTCACGGTCTTTTCGGAACGACACGAATCTGACCCATCGAAACACATCTCCACCGTTCCTTCAACTGGGAAAATGCCGTCCCCGGGGCCTGAGAAGGGCCCCGGGGACGTTCGACTGACTGCGGGAACGGCCTTTCCGCTCAATGTGTTCGGCTGAGATCGGAAATCAACCAAACTGAACTAGGTTCAGTTGACATGGTTAAAAACGAGGGGCGACGCTTTTGCGTCACCCCTCGTCCCGGCCGGGTTGCTTTAGTTGTACACACGGTAGTTACACTTGAACTGGGTTATGTGTCCATAGCTGGAGCGGTACCAACCCGATGTATAGCTGATTACTTCTGGGCCTAGATATTCGTATCTCTTGTTGTAGCGAAGCTGACGGTAGGTCGTGTCGTACTCTGCTACGTAAAACGTGTCTCCAGAGAAGGCTTTGTACCGGTCCTTAACCGTCGAAGCCATGTACGCGGGTTCGACATCGCCTTTCTCCCCGTTGAGCGCATAGACGGGTGCCGCGATTCCGCATAAAGCCGTTGCCACGAGGATGGCGTAGACAGCCATGCGCGACGCATTGGACTTCAGCTGTTCAAATAGTTTCATGTCATTCACCTCCTTCGTATGTATCGAGGTATTCCTGCTTGAGCGTCTGCGAGGACGACTCGGTCTTTTCCACGAGCGTGCCGGCCTCGATGAAGTAGAACGAGTTGGTGAGGTCTGCCAGGTCGTCGAGCAGATGGCTTGAGATGAGCACGCTGCGTCCCCGCGCCACCTCGCTGCGCATCGCGTCGCAGGAGGTTTTCCGCTTTCCCGGATCGAGGCCGTTCAGCGGTTCATCGAGGATGAGGTACGGGCAATCGGTCGCTATCGCCATGGCAAGCTTTACCTGCTGCTTCATTCCTGTCGAGAGTTTACGGGTCGGCTTGTCGAGATATGGGGAGATTCCGAGGGAGTCGCAGAGCGAGTCGATGTCGGCGGCCGATTTCCACGCCTCCCTAACGAAAGAGAGGTGCTCGATGGCCGATAGCGTGGGGTAGAGATCCGCGCTGCCCGAAGAGCCCAGGTAGACGAGTTCTGCGAATTCGGCTGATCGACGTTGGCAGATTCCGTCTGCCGCCAGGCTTCCCGAGCGGATGCGGGTGGGAAATTGGCCCGACAGCGCTTCAAGAAGGGTGGTTTTCCCCGAGCCGTTGGGAGCAACGAGGCCCGCCGCCGTTCCCGGGCTCAGGAAAAGCGACCCGATTGAAAGTATCGTCGTGCTCCCGTATCCCACGCTCGCGTCCAGGAGCTCGAGCCCATGGTGCTTTTTCGCGGGTCCAGGCTGTTTGGGGGAACGTGTCGCAACGGCGCCGACCGCAAAAAAGACCGCGACGTATGCCAGGGCCACGGCAAGCATCGATGCGCCGCCCGAACCGGAGCCAATGAATTCTGTCGGGAAGCATCCTACGTAACCCGTTGCCTCGATAGGCGAGAACACGGGCAGCGGCAGGAGCCCGAGCACGGCATTATGCCCCAGTGCCGAATCGGACAGTAACGGGAATGCCGGGGCCGCGACAAGCAGCGCGGAGGCAAGGGGGCCCGCGAGGACGCGCCTCGTTGCGGTCGATAGGACGGCGGAGCAAACGGATATCAAGGTTCCGCCCGCGAGCAGCGCGAGAAGCAGGGTCGTGAAGACGTCTCCCGCGGTCGTGGTGGCAAGCGCGCCGTCATGGAAGAAGGCGATCGGGTACCCAATTTGCCCGAAGCCGTTTAGGGCCAAGGCGCAAATGCCCCCGGGTGCGAGGCCGGCGAGGAGCATCGCGGTCCCCGCGCCAATTATCGAAAACACGGTTTGGATAAGGCGCCGGAATTTGGGCACGGGCGCCTTTGCCGCCAGGGTCCCGGGCCTTGTGGCGCCGAGCACGAGTATCGACGAGAGAAGGAAGGGGATGAAGGGAAGGAAAGACGGCGCCGTGGCAATGGCGTAAGGCAGGAAGGAAAGGAACGGCAGGTCGTTTGCGGAGGCCGGGATATCCGCGATGCCGGAGCTGCTCAGGGCACGGCAATATGCGAGCGCTGCGTCATTGGTCTCCTGGTCCCCCACGATGGACCCGGATTGGAAGCCCTCGTCCATGAGCGCGTAGTAGCTCTCGGCAGAATCGAGAAAGGCGGCGTCGGTTTGGGCGGCGAGGGCGGCGTTCGCGTATCTTGCAAGCTCCGCGTCATCTTGCTGCTCTGGAGATAGGTCTGTGCCGCTGGCCTGGGGCGCGCGCGTATTGAATGCGTCGACAAAGCCCTGCATGCCCTGCTTCATAAAGAAGGGGCCGTAGATGGGTGAATTGAACGCAATGGGGACGGAGAAGGCTGCAGCAAGAACGAGCGTGGAAATCCATACGGCCTTGTCTCTTAGGATTAGTTTGAGAAGAAGTCGACAGTACATTCAGAAGCACCTGCATTCCTCAAAGAATCGTTAGATTAAAAGTAACAGACCGGATGAAGATGCGTAAGATGGGGGCGAGGCGAATGGCTGAACGGTATCGATACGCGGGTTCAACGGTATCACATTGGCCACATAGATTTTTAACTTGCATTTCTACCCGCCCTTTTCGTAGAGTCGCCGATACGTGCTTAGCGCACCCTCGGCGCGTCCGGCAGGCTTTGCGAAATGGGATCCAGGAGACTTCGGCGCAGCATCATCTTGCGGAATGCTTCTAATGAGCCTCCCATCCTTCAAAAACAGAATCTCATCGCACAGCCTATCGACCGAATCCAAGATGTGGGATGACATGATGATGCACGTACCAGAATCGGCCAGCTTCCTGAGAATCTCGGAATGCAAGTCCACCCTGCTGGGGTCGAGCGCGTTCATGGGCTCATCTAATAGAAGGTACCGCGCGCCCGTCGCATACGCAATCGCCAGGGTAAGCTGCTGCTTCATGCCCTGGCTCAGAGTGCGGATCCTCATCTTCGCGAACTCGCCTATCTGCGTTTGTTCCACTATCTCTTCGATATCGCGAGCATGCGGCCACATATCGCAAACCATCTTGAGGTGATCTTCCGCACGCAATCCGGGATACAGCAGCGTCCCCTCACCAGGTGCATAGAAGATCATAGAACGGACCTCTCTCGCACCCGTACCCTGCACCTCATCCAGAACGATGCTCCCGTCCACGCGAGGACCCGGCAAACCTGCCATCGCACGCAGCAACGTCGTCTTTCCATGCCCGTTCGGAGCGACGAGACCGTAGACCGTACCCGGGGCAAACTCAGCGTTCACCGAATCTACGAGCACCTTCTTTCCATAAGAGATCGTCAGCGTTTGAAGGTCAATCATCGAGATCATCCCCTTTCGATCTTTGGAACACTCAGGCGCACCATCAACGGAGATACGGCGCCCAAGACCACCAGCAGAGCGCCCGATGCGCCGACGACCTCTCCAAAAGGCATCGCGTTCGTCCCTCGCCCAAGGAACCCAATCGTCCCCACCTGGGAAGCGGGATCAAACGAGGCGAATGGAGCCAGCAGCGCGACGCCCATGCCCACGCTTTCAACATGAGCGCTCAACGAACCCAACACCAAGAGAACCGCGCAAACCATTCCGGTGACAACGGGGTTGCGGCTAATCGCTGCTGTCAACGCAGCGACGACGGAAATCACGCCGTATGCCATGACCAGCAACGGAATACTGCACAACACCGCCTCCCCCACCATGGACGTTGTCGAAGCTCCCGCCCGAATGAGAGCGACGGGATACTCCGATCCACCCGCACCGTTCTTAATCACGGACACAACGACAGCGGGAACCATCGACACCAAAAGCAGCACCAAGCCAAGCAGGAGAGCCAGCGCAACAGCCGTCAGAAAACGCACATGCGCTGTTGCGGGGATCTGGAGAACCAGAAGGGAACGACACTGCAGGTGGGTGCACACGAGCGATGTGACAACCACGGGCAACAGCAAAAATAAGGAGGGAAGCGCTGCCTGGAGATACGAAAGGAGGATTAATGGGGGCATCTTCGTACTTAACTCGTAAACCTTGGGGTCCGGCAAGCTCGCGATCGACTCAAGCAGAAGGGCGCGCGCCTCCGCACGAGAAGGAGTCTCCGGCTCGATTCCGATCGATTGCAGGAGAGTCGCATCTGCCGCGCCCAGCTCACCTCGAGCGCGCTCGTACGTCGCAAGGCTTCGAAACCCCTCCGCAGGCATAGGCGCGTACACGAAACCCGAAAGAGCATCCCGCATGTCTTCCAGGGCCGCTTTGCCCTCGACGTCCATATTCGCAGCGTTCTGCTCTAGATACCGATCTATTGAACGGAGCTCCCCATCCCTATACCGAACAGCGGAAACGTTATCAGCGTCAGGAAACATCTCGACCAGAGCCGGGGCCAGCATCGTCGTCGACATTGCAATCGCGCATACGGCGAGGGTAGGAGAACGCAGGAGCAGTTTCCCCATCGTTCTTACGTATGCAACGGCGGAGGCACAAGCGCTCGAACGAGTTGCCGTTCTCGATGCAGTGAAGGAACCTCTCTCAAGACAAATCGGGGATATCGGGCACGCGCAGCCGCTCTTTCCAGCAACGCAAAGCAGGCTAATTGCCAGCACCTCGATCCCGATTGCGCATACGAGGGCAATCGCGCCACGCTCGAAGCAAAGTCCAGGCAGATTCACTATCTGCGTTGTCGGGTACGGGCTATAGGCGCCGACGGTCAACTCAGTGTTCGCATACGTAAGGGGATTCAACAGGGCGAACTCACGTAAAGCGATGGATCTTCCGTAATACCCGGGAACCATCGTCACCCCCATCAGGGCACATACGAACACGATTCCAAGCGTAGGGTTATTGGCAATCTTCACGGCAAGGTGAACGACAAGCGAGATGAACGCTGCCACCAAGAATTGCAAGATGGCCGTCTGCGCGAACACCAGCCAAGCCGGTTTGATAACCGGAGTCGCATATTGAATGTAGCCTATCGGATAGAACGGCGAGCCCGGGCCATTCTTCACAAGCGCGGCGATTATCCCTGGAAGATTGATGGCGAGGACGGCAAGCATTGCAAAAACACTCGCCCATACGCTCGATGCAACAAGTCTACCCAGCTCGCCCATCGGTGCCTGGATGATGAGCTTTTCACGTTTGTTAAGACGCGCGGCAAGGAACGAGACGGCAACGGCCGTTGCGACCCATAGCAAGTACTCCTTCGATCCGTCATAATAGGTGTACTCTCCATCCGATATCTGCAGAAACGGAAGTAGGGGAGAGAGCGGTGCCAAGATAAGACGTCCCGCGGCAAGAGGGTACAGAAGCGCGGGCATGCTTGATGAAGAGGTATAGACACCGTCCTCCCCCGCATTCACAAGCGCATCCGCATAGGATGCTGACAATTCCTGCTCAACACGGGTTATTCCCGACTCGAGGTATTCGACCCGTCCGTCGATGCCAGCCGCGCTCCTGAAGACGGGCAGAGCACAAAGAACCATCAACGCAACAACGACAACACAGAGCGACCTGGAGGAGAGAAGCGACCTAAAGATCGCCTTCGAGATTTTGAGCATATTCATCGCCAACCTTAACCTCATCCAGTCGGAACAGAGGGGCCGAACAAAATGCTCGGCCCTTATTACTTGCCGGCAAAGTCAATTTAACATAAACTGTTAAAAAGTAACCTGAGTTTTTTAAATTCTTCGGAGGTTATTATGAGTTCCGACAATCGCACTCCCCGGCTTCATTCCTTCCGCATCGCATGTGCGGTAGCCTCTGCGACCCTTTGCGCCACCGCCATCGCACAAGTGGCGTTCTCCTTAAAGCCAGCAATCGAAGTGCTCGACAACCCTGTAATTGCAGACTCCCCCGCGTATCCAGCCCTTGCGATCTCGACATTGGTCCCTGCCGTCATCGGTATCGCTACGACCATCCTCAGCGCCGTTCTCGTGTGGACGATCAAGAGCGGAGACCCCTTCAAGAAAGGGTCTGCGACATGCTTGAAGGTGCTCGGCATTCTCTTCGTTGTTCAAGCTGCCACCAGCCTCTACGCCGGCTCACTCAAAACCTCCGTTTCGATGTTTGGCGGCGAGGGGGCCGTCGGCGCCCAAGAGATCGCTTCATCATTCGATTGGACCTCTCTGGTTCTCGGCATCGTCCTGTTCATGCTTTCCCAGCTCTTCCTATACGCTCGGGAGCTGTACCTCGACTCCGACGAGATTGCGTAAGGAAACGTCATGCCCGTAATTGTTCGCCTCGACAAGATCATGGCCGAGCGAAAGATTTCCTCGAACGAACTTGCCGAAAGGATTGGAACCACGCCCGTGAACCTGTCCCGTATTAAAAAAGGGCATATTCGCGGCATTCGTTTCAACACGCTCGAGCAGCTATGCCTCGCCCTTCGTTGCCAACCTGGAGACCTTCTCGAAGTCATGAGCGAAGAGGATGCCCGAAAGGAGTTCGGACTCGATTGATCCGCCGAGGACTAGAGGGCGCGACGAGACTCGTCCCCGCGTTCAAGAGTCCATCGAGACGCTCCAAGTGTTCGGCTACGGCATCACCGAGCCGGACGACCGAAATATCGTCATACGCGACGTGAAGACGATCAGTTGGCTCTTCCCCGTGTGGACTGCCCCCTCACGCTCATGTTGCAGACATGTAACGCCGCAGCGAGCGTGCCCCTTTTTGCGCCAGACAGGTACAATGATGAACACTGTACCGTAGCGGAGCGCCCCGCGCGCCGCAATCACGCGAAAGGGTTTCCCATGGCCGAGATCTCGTCCTCCCGTATCGTCATCACCGTCCTTGGCAAGAACCGCCCCGGCATCGTCGCCGGCGTCACCCGTGTCCTAGGCGAGGCCAACGTCGACATCCGCGACATCACGCAGTCCATTATCGAGGACATCTTCACCATGACCATGCTGGCCGATACCGCCGAGTCCAAGCTCGACTTCGCCGAGCTGCAGAAGGCGCTGGCCGAGGCCGGCGAGCTTTCGGGCGTCAACGTGTCCATCCAGCGCGAGGACGTCTTCAACTTTATGTACCGCCTGTAGCGAGCAAGCCGCTGGGGATAGCCTGACGCGCGCATGCCCATGCAAGTCACCCCGATGCGGCCCGGAGAGGAGCGCGCATGGCCTACGACGCCAAGAAAATCTATTACCGCTTCGACGACCACCTGAGCCGCCTGGTCTTGGATTACGAAGCGAGCCGCCAGATTTCGCCCGAAAGCGAAAATCTCTACTATGGCCTGCCGACTGACCCTTATGACGAGGGCCTATTTGTTGAGCACAATGTCAAGCGCGGCCTGCGCAATGCCGACGGCTCGGGCGTGGTCGCGGGCCTCACTCGCATCTCGGATGTGCACGGCTACAACAAGGTCGACGGAAAGGTCGTGCCCGATCAGGGCAAGCTCACGCTTCGCGGCTACAGCATCGAGGATCTGGTCAACAATGCCCAGGCCGAGAATCGCTACGGCTACGAGGAAGTCGCCTATCTGCTTATCACGGGTTCGCTGCCCAACAAGGAAGAGCTCGACGGCTTTTGCGAGCGCCTGGGCGCCTTTAGACATCTGAGCGACGAATACGTCAAAGAGTTCCCTATGACCACGGTGTCGTCGAGCATCATGAACGTGCTCCAGCGCGCCGTGCTGCTGCTCTACGCCTTCGATGCCGAACCAGACGTGATCACGCCCGAGCACGAAATCGACGTCGCCATTTCCATGCTCGCACGTCTCCCGCGCATCGCCGCCTTCGCCCACATGGCCTCGATCGCCAAGCTTCGCGGCTCCGAGGTTCACGTGCCGCACCCCACGCCCGGCCTCTCCACCGCCGAGACCATTCTGCAGGTCCTGCGCGGCGGCATGGCGTTCACCCGCGATGAGGCGATGCTGCTCGACGTGATGCTCATGCTGCATGCCGAGCACGGCGGCGGCAACAACTCCACCTTCGCTTGCCGCGTGCTGTCGTCTTCGGCCACCGACCCGTATTCCGCCTACGCCGCGGCTATCGGCTCGCTCAAGGGCCCGCGCCACGGCGGTGCCAATGCCAAGGTCGTGTCTATGCACGAGGACATCCGCGCGCATGTTTCCAACTGGGAGGACGAGGACGAGGTCGCGGCCTACCTGGGCAAGATCCTCGACAAGCAGGCCTTCGACGGCACCGGCCTCATCTACGGCATGGGCCACGCCGTCTATACGCTCAGCGACCCGCGCGCCGAGGTCTGCCGCCGTTACGCGCGCTCACTGGCAGCCAAGAAGGACTTGGGCGAAGAGTTCGCACTCATCGAGCGCATCGAGCGCCTGGCACCCCAGGTCATGCGCGACCACGGCATGACCAAGCCCATCTGCGCCAACATCGACCTGTACACGGGCTTTATCTACAAGATGCTCGGCGTGCCCGAGACGCTCTTTACGCCGCTGTTCGCCGTCGCCCGCATGGCAGGCTGGTCGGCGCACCGCATGGAAGAGCTCTTCTGCGCGCACCGCATCATCCGGCCCGCCTACCGTCCGGTTATCGAGCCGCTTGAGTACAAGCCGCTCGCCGACCGATAGAACGCGGACCACTATAGATCTTGAGCGTGGCCAGGGTATCACCGCCCTCGGCCACGCTTTTTATGCCAGCAGAAAGGGCTGCATCGAATGATTGTTTTTTCCGATATGGATGGAACGCTGTTGACGAGCGATAAGCAGATGAGCGCTGCCACCTGGGCGATGCTCGACGAACTCGCTCGACGCGGGATTGAATTTGTGCCCTGCACCGGACGTCCGCTGTCGGGCGTCTTTGAGCCCATCCTCGCCCACCCCGCCGTGCACTATGCCGTCTGCGCCAATGGCGCCAGTATCTGGCAGCTCGACGACGATGTGCCCACCGATACTTCACGTGCTACGCGCATTTTGAGCCGGCCGCTCGACCGCGCCATCGCCCACCGCATCCATAGCATTGCCGCCGGCCACGATGTGACCTTCGATATCTTCGCGGACGGGCAGTGTTTCCTCCCCCGCTCGCTCTACACGCGCCTGGATGAATTCTGCGGCGGCGACCCCCACATCGCGGCTTCGCTCAAGCGCACACGAACGCCGATCGACATGGATATCGACAACAAGATCGACGAGGTCGAGACGCTCGAACGCATCGCCATGTACTGGCACGACCCGGCCGATCGCGACGCCATCGCAGCGGAGCTCGACACGCTCGGAGGCATTGAGGTCACGCGTTCGTACGCCATGAATATCGAGGTCATGGGCGAGGGCGCCACCAAGGGAACGGCCCTCACGTGGCTGTGCGAGCATCTGGGCGAGCGTCTTGCCGACGCCTGGGCCTTCGGCGACAACATCAACGACATCCCCATGCTGCAGGCGGCGGGCCATGGCATGGCCATGATCAACGCCGAGCCCGAGGACCGCGACGCCGCCGACGCCATCACCGAATACGATAACGACCACGACGGCGTCGCCCGCACCATCATGGCCGCCCTCGCCTAGCCACACCCGGCAGTTAGGGACGTTCCTATTCTGCCGGCACCCTGGGACACTCCTTGGCGATGGTCATCGGGGACGTTCTTAAACGACTAGTCGCTGGGAGCAGTCTTTACGAATAGCCGCAAGGACTGTCCCC
This sequence comes from Collinsella sp., assembly GCA_036304385.1. GTDB lineage: Bacteria > Actinomycetota > Coriobacteriia > Coriobacteriales > Coriobacteriaceae > Collinsella. The sequence goes on from JAXIYS010000077.1 coordinate 19,220, forward strand.
AGGTGCCAGACTAGGAAAGGCTGTCCAGCACGCGGCGCAATTCCTGTTGAACGGCGTGATCGCGGTTACAGCCGAGGACGCGGTCGGCGACCGCCTTGAGCGCTGGACGCGCGTTTTGCATGGCGCAGCCCGTGCCCACAAAGCGAATGATCTCGTAGTCGTTCATCGAGTCGCCAAACGCCATGACCTCTTCGCGCTCAACGCCATAATGCTCCATGAGCTGTTCGATACCCGAAGCCTTGGACACACCCGGCTGCATGGCGTCGATCCACGCGTTGCCCGAAGGCGCGAAGGAGAACAGGCCACCAAGCTCGCGCTGCAGCACGTAGGCATTGTCCATCACGTTGCCGTCATCGCAGATAATCGAGGCCTTGATGATGTTCACATGTGGGTCGGGCAAGCCCCAAATGCGCTCGGCATTGGGCAGGTCCTTGTCGATCTCACGGACGAATTTATCCTCGTCGTCGAGCAAGAAGGACTTGGTGCGATCGAAGAGCGCCAGATGCATGTTGGGGAACATCTTGACCGTGCGCGCGAGTTTGCGAATCGCAAGATGCGAGTAGACTTCACGGTCGACCTCGACGCCGTCCGCATAGACCTGGGCGCCGTTGGCCGCGACAAAATCCATCTTGTCGACCACGGGCGCAAAGAACTCGCATAGGCGGTCGTAGCGGCGGCCCGACGACGCGGCAAAATGCACACCGCGCTCGCGCAGGGCGACAATCAGCTCATAGGTCTCGGGCGGGACCTGGCTGTTCTCGTCGAGCAGCGTACCGTCCATATCCGAAGCAATCAGTTTAATCATGAAAAAGCTCCTTTCGGGCTTGATGGAATCAGACATATATCCAAATCCACCGTACCCAAAAGGAGCTCGTCCAAGCCTGGGACAGCAAAAGGATTACCGGAAGCTGGCACGGGGCTCACATGCGTGGCCCAGGCAAGCGTGCCTGCATCACGAGCAATCAGCCAAAGAGTGTCCCGGGCAACTAGTCGTTTAAGAACGTCCCCGATGACTAGTCTCGCGGTGAATTCTCGCGTCGCGTCACAAAGGCAGGAAAAGGACGCCCCCTCTAAGGAAGCGCCCTGGGCTTGAATTCAAAAGGGCTGCCTACTTGCGTTTCCAGAGATCGGCATCACTAGTGGGCATGTCGCCATCCTCGAACTCGCCCAGATAGGTGTAGTGGTGGTAGCGCTCCCCGTCGTACTCATAGCCCGTATAGTCGTAGCCCCTTTGGGTGACGCCTTGGTAGGGTTTGAACTCGGCCTCTGCCTCTTCCTTGGTGTAATCGTCGGCATCGAACCAAATGCCCTCGGTCTTATCGTTGCCCCAGCCGAGCTTCTTAGCCTTGAAAACATGCCTCATAGTGTTCGCTCCTCCATCAACGGCGACCCTCAACAGGCTAATTGTACCTTGAGAATTCCTTGAACAATTCAGTCGAGCACGGCATGGGGGCACAGTTCCCCTGACGGAGCAGGCGCTCCCGCGCTGCTTCTTCGAGCCGCGGCTCCAGAACTCCTGTTGGCTGCGCTCCCTACGACGGCGGTTGTGCAGTAACTCACATCGCAGTGCGGACACTTGACCTTGCCGATGAAGCAGCAGGTGTTGAGCGACTTGTTGGCGAGCGCCCCAGCTCGCTTCAGCGCTGCAGGCGAGCAGCAGCACCTCGAAGTCGGGGTCTTCGGCGTAGCGGTAGGCACCGCATTTGGCGAGGTCTGCGCCGGAGTAGGCCTCTATGTCCATCATCAGCGTCTTCATGCGCGCTCCAAACAAAGAGGAGCGGCGGCTCCTTGGTCGCCGCCGCCCCGTGGGCTCCCTACTTGCCGAGCGCCCTCATGCGCTCGGCGTGGTACTCCTCGTCGCGGTTAGCCGCAGCCTCGCGACGCTTCTCTTCCCTGTGGTCGCGCACGATGGTCTGCACGCCGATGACCGTCCAGGTCAGCACGGACAGGCAGTAGCAGCCGAACAGCACGTCGAGGATAATGGTCGTGATCGCCTCCATGTCCTTCACCTCCCCTCTAGTTCAGGAAGTCGTCGTTATCTGCGGCGGCGAAGTCGGCCTCCGGGCTGGCCTTGCCGCCCAGCGACTCACCGGGGCGGATCAGTTGCAGGTTGTTCAGGCCGCAGGCGATGCCACGGTTGCCGTTGGTGTTGAAAGCGTAGAGGTTGATGCTCGCGCGACCGTAGACGCCCGAGTAGACCTCGGATCGGCTGAGCACCGGGTTGAGGTCGGCGTCGACGATGCCGGGTGCGGTGGCGGAGTTTGCGTTGATGAAGTAGGAGTTGGCGTAGGCCGGGTCGTCCGGGCGCTCCACGTCGCCGTCGCGCAGCGGCGTCTTGATGGAGGACAGCGGCGGCACGCTGCGGCTACTGCCCTTGAGCTTTGCCTGCCCCTCGGCGTATGCAGCCACGATGGCGGTCTTGACCTTCTCGACGGTGCGCGTGTCGGCCTTGGGGATGATCAGGCTCACGGAGTACTTGGGGGTGCCCCCGTTGATGGACTTGGGCTCCCAGATGTTGGCGTAGCTCCAGCGGGTGTCCGGGCCGGTGATGACCTTCATGGGGTTCTTGGTTGCGTTGTTAGCCATTGTTGGCTCCTTCCGTATCGTTGTCGTTGAAATCGTTCTTTGCGTTGTTTATGGGCGGCCTCTTGTCGGAGAGGGGCACGAGGACGAGCTTGCCCTGCGGCTTCTTTACCAGGCCGCCGAGTACCTCGTCGAAGCGGCGCTTGCCCAGCATCTTCTGCATGGCGGCGATGCCGAGCAGCCTCCTCTCTGAATCCGAATCATGTATGCCCTGGCCGCCCAGCGCCTCGGCCACCTAGTCTACGACCGCGTCAATGCAGCTGGTAGCGCCCTTGATTTCGCGGATGGCTGCGATGATCTCCTCGTTCGTCACCTTCTTGTCCTTTCTCCTCGGATTGGCTTTGCTTTGCCAGGGCTTCGAGCTGCCCTGTCAGACGCGTCGGCACTCGGCTTATCGAGGCCGGCACGTCCGCTGCCTCCTGGGCAGGGCTCTTGTTCGTCGTGGGCATGTGGTTCACCTCCTCGGGTCGTGCCCTTCGTCATCCCCTGGAGGCGGGCCACGCCGGTTGACGAAGAAGGACGAAAATTCGTGTAGAAAAAGGGCCCAGCCACCCGTGTGCAGCCGGGGCGAGGGGCTAGAGGACGTCGGGATATTCCTGGGCCAGCCGCTCGCGGGCCTTGGCGAGACGTGAACGCAGCGTGGTGCGCGAGATGCCAAGCTCAGCTGCAATGGCGGACTCGGCAAGGCCCTGCTCGCGCAGGATGCCGACCTTGATGGCCTCCGGCATGATCTGGGCGAGATCGTGCAGAAGACCTGACAGCTCGTCGAAATCGGCGACGATGTCCTCGATGTTGGGGGCGGTGTCTTCGAGCGTGTCGAACAGCGAGAGCTCGCTGCTGGTCTCGGCAATCTCCTGGTCGAGCGAAAGAATGTCGCCCGCGCGGCGGAACTCGCAGCTCAGGCAGTCTGCATCACACAGCCAGAAGCGGTTCTTGGGGCAGACGCAGCGCCCGTGGTACTGCATGCGTTTGCGGGTGGCGTCACACTCGCGGATGTAGGGGCGGTAGGTTTCCTCGTCGACTTCCACCCACTGGCAAGTGGACTTGAGGTAGATGCGATGGGTCTTGGAACGGTTGTCTCGGGCTTTCATTGTTTGTCTCCTCTTGGCTCGGAAGCCGAAGCGGAGATCGCCCGAATGAATCTGTCAGACAGATGCGCGGCATGGGTCACCTCGTGCGGATTTCTCCGCCCCGGCTTGGTGACCAGCCATTCGCCGCTGGTGCATTATTGATTTGTCTGCTCGGATAACGCCTGCGAATGCATCGATATGGCCATAGCGATGAGCCGCTATCCGAGCTGTACGATGCAGTGCAAATTGCGAAGTGATATTTTGCGTTCGCAAACATCAAAACCGCGTCCGCAACAAGCGGTGGTAGAATAGAAAGGTCTCTAAAACTCCTGTGACCGCCGTTGTGCTGTGGCGAGCGGTTCGCAACCGCACAGCTCGTATGTTCTGGAGTCTAGGGACGCACGGCCCTCAAAGCGTTACCGAAAGGTTCGGCAGAGGTTCGGCAAAGGTTCGGAGCGCAGGTGGGAGGTGCTAGATGACCGATTTCGTATTCTCGGAGTACGTTCGGGCCATCAAAGCTGTCTGGAAAGGCAAGCCGAAATCCGACCCCCACATCATCACCGTGTTGTACAGCGTCATCTCCCAGACAATGGAGCTAGATGGCAAGGGCGACTATTACATCGAGTGCTCGAAATCTCGGGCCTCAGAGATCATGAATCGCCATGCAAATCCACACGAAGAGATACGGCGTTATTCGCAGGAGCCGCTCGTGCGACAGGAGATAGTGCCGTTTTTCGAGCGCGAAATAATCAGCGAGCTGTTCCCGACGAAGATCCAAGAGCTTCGGGCAGTGATTGCGGACATGATCGCCAACTCCGACATCTTTCCAGAGCGCAAACAGGCGCTTCACGCACTCAGCTCAAACGGCACGCTCGCCCAGTTTCTCTCCGAAGCCTACATCGAGGTTCTCCAACGGAATAACGTCGAAGAACCTGAAACGGCTGGCAAGGCGGCAGAAAGTGAATCTATACGATTCCCGAGGCTCGAGTCGGTGCAGCCACCCGATACTCCATCCGCAGACGAGCATCGCTACATCGATGCTCTGATGGATGCGTATGGAGAGGACGAGGGTGTGGAGGGCTTCACAGTCGAGTCCCTCGCCACTCATGGGAAGCACAAGAAGCACTACGACCGTATGCGACAGGATTATTACGCCGCAGAGTCTGTGAACCGTGGAATGAGGGACGCCTTCGCCGAATGGGAGGACGACGAGTTCCGCGTCTTCGAGGAGGAAATCTACGAGGGGGTCGTCGACACCTATGAAGACGACTACCACAACGGAATGGCGCGTCTTAGAGAGGTGCTCAAACAGGCGTCGCAAGTGTCCGTCCAGAGGAGCTGGTTGAGCCGCGATACCGACTGGATTGGTGCAGCCCAGAAGAAGGGGGTCTGCCACTTCCTCGTCAACGACGGGAGGCTTGAAGGATGGGTCGATAAGGATGAGTAGAATCTTCAACACGCGGTTCGAACTCTCCCTTCGAGTCCTCATCCTCCTCAATGTTTCCAAAATTGCCCTCGATTTGGAGACAACATACGTAGTGGACTTCGTCGCCACGTATGGGAGGACTTTCTCCATCTCCGACATCAACCTCAACGGGGACAACCAATTCAAGTTCAGCGAGTTCGCGGTGCGTCGTGAGATAGTGCGAGCCGCGTTGAAGGAGCTCGTGCTCAAAGGTTATGCGCAGCCCATAGTGGCTGGTGACGGTATCGGGTACGTCCCAACGAAGGCAGGCTCGGCGTACTTCGAGTCCCTCCAGACGGCGTATGCGACGTCGTATGCCGCATGTGCGCACAAGGCTTTCGCTTACGTGGCCGAGCGCGGCCTGCAGCCACTGATTGACGAGATAAACCGGCTCTCGCGGAGGTCGGCGACGGAGGTGCGGAAATGAACGACTTTTATGTCAAAGAGATCAGGGCAACGGGCGATGGCGTGGAGGACTCGTTCGTAGAATTCCAACCGGGCGTCAACATAATCCACGGCCCATCTAACACTGGCAAGACTTACGTCGTCATGTGCATCGACTATATGCTCGGCGCGGACAACCCTCCTATGGATAAGGCGTCGTCCGGCATAGACACCATTTCAATGACGCTCGAGAACCCAGACGGCGATACCTTCTATGCGGAGCGGAAGGTATTGGAAGCCGAAGAAGGTTCGAAGGCAGACACGACCATCACCATACGCACCTCGCTCGATTGCATCGAAAACGGTGTATGGCGCGTTAAGGGAAGCCCCGGACAGGAAAGCTACAACAGCACTGTTCTGCCTCGCCTGTTAGGTGTGGAGGAACCGGTTCAAATTATTAGCACCCAGCAACTGAGAAAGCAGCAATTCACCTTCCGCACGTTCGTCCACCAGATGTTCCTCGACGAGGAGCACATCTTTACAACCAAGACGATAATCGACAACCCCAAGCACCCGAGCATCACGCGAGCATCAACGCACTGTCGTTTCTCCTTACCGGGCATGCCGACGACGGGGAGCAAATAGAGACGGTGGAGATGAAACGCGCTAAAAAGGGTGCTGTCGTCAAATACATACGCCACGTCATGGAGAACTTCGAGCATCGCCAGGCCGAGCTTCAGGAAGAACTGGAGAAGATGGGCGGCGAGGACATCGAGGAGCGCATGAGCGAAATCCTCGCCGAAATCGGCGAGGTCGATGCTCTCATGGCTGAGGTCAACAGACAGATGCGGGACTTGCAAATCACGATCACCTCAGATGCCGAAGATTTGGAAGAAACGTCAGTCCTCCTTGACAGATATCGGATGCTCCGTAGCCAATACGAGGCAGACGTCGAACGCCTCATGTTCATAGCCGAAGGCGACGCACATGACGCCGCGACATATGTCGAGAAGTGTCCGTTCTGCGACCACGAGATAGAGCGTGAGGAAGACAGAGCGTCGTACGCTGAGTCGTCCAGGGCGGAGTTGGAGAAGACTCGCAGGCGATTGGAAGACCTCGAGAGCGCTGAGGCCGAGGCTGCAGAACTCGTCTCTGAGCTGGAATCATCGATAGCAGAGCTCAAGGCGCAACGCGAGAGCCTCGCCGCTCGCATCAATCGCGAGTACAGGCCGAAGTCCCTGGAATTGCACGACGCACTCGGTGCCTATCGGCGCGTCATCGAACTGCGCCGAGAGCTCGATCTGATGGTCAGCCAACTCGAGGTGCTCAGCCAAGACATAGACGAGACCGAGAACGAAGACGAATCGCAGGAGAAGTACGACGCCAAGAAACACTTCGACGAGATACTGTTCACACACCTTAGCGAGGCGGCGAGCGAAGCCATCAAGGACTGCGCATATCCTGGATTCAAGACCGCAAAGATCTCGAAGCAGTCATTCGACATCCCGGTGAACAACAAGCCCAAGAAGAGCGAGGGCAAGGGGTACCGGGCCTACCTCAACACCATCTACGCGTTCACCCTCATGAAATTCATCGAGGCGAACGGCGTTCATCGGCCCAGAATGCTCATCTTGGACTCGCCGAGCCTCTCGCTAACGGAGAGCTCCGAGGTGCTGATAGACAGCAGCATGAAGTCTGCCCTCTACCGTCACATGCTGAGAGACTGCGGTGGCTGCCAGGTAATCATCGCCGAAAACGAGATTCCAACCGGCGTCGACTATGACGGAGCGCGCCTCATCCACTTCACCATGAGCGACGAAGGTCGGTATGGCTTTTTGAGGCACGTTCGCAATGGAGACATGATTGAAGACCCAGAACCGGAAGGGGAAGAGTCCTGATGGCGAGAAAGATTAGCTACAACAGGCTCTGGAAGCTGTTGATTGATAAGAGCATGACGCGTAAAGACCTCCGCACGGTCAGCGGTGTCAGCACTTCTTCCATCGCGAAGCTTGGACGCGGTGACAACATCACAACCGGTGTGCTCATCAAGATTTGCGATGCGCTCGAATGCGAGCTCGAGGACATCATGGAGCTTGTTCCGTGCGAGACCGTGGAGGAAGAGTAATGTCCAAAACACGATTGCAGCTCACTTGGTACAACAAGGACAAGGCACTCATCCCAACGGAGACCGGCCAATATGGCTATACGTGGGTTGAGCCGAGCGATCCCCGCTATTGCGAGACCCATACGCTCGTCGTTGATGAGTTCGTACAGGGCAAGCAGGCTCCGAAGACAAATGAGTTTACCTATTCTGAGCGGGCAGACCTGCCTCCGCAGGATGACAACCTGCTCGTACTGGGCGAGTCGGGCGACGTACTTGAAGCGCTGGCTCGTGTGCCCGAACTGGCCGCCGAAGACGCCTTTGCAAATCAGGCCTGGGGCTACTTAATAGCCTACGAGGACGATATAGCCAAGTCGGATTCGTGGGATGACCTCAAAACACTTGCTCAGCCGGTTAGCAACACGTTGTAGGCGGCCAAGGCAGGAGGAAGGTGACAAAGCCATGGACATGCAATTCACATGGATAGGCTATTACACAGAGCTGGCGGATAAGCTGCTTCCTTACCGTAATGATCGGCAAGCGCTTATTTCCAAGCTGCGGGAGACCTACGTCCAAATCGACATGAAGTTCCCGAAACTTGACAGTACGGACGTGCCTGCGGACATCGACCCGTTCACGGTGTTCGGTCTCTTCAACAAGGGCCTTTCGAATGCAAACCGAATGAAGATCGCCGCTGGCTTTGCGCATTCCTTCGGAATCAAGGCAGACCAGCCTGCCGATTTCGACGGAATCCCTGTGGTGATGGCCCTCAACGCGACGTTTTATGCATTCACCGGCGACAAGCGACGCGGTGAGCATGACATCGACAACCTCTGGCGGGTCTTCGAGGCGCAGCTCGCACTCGCCGACAACGACAATGAGCAGACCAGGGCAGAGTTCGTTTCTGCTTATAACGACGCCGTCACCCAGTTCAGCTTGGGCTGGAAGCTCAGCATGGGCCTCTACTGGGCACGCCCCCTCACGTTCATCAACCTGGATTCACGTAACCGGTGGTTCATGGGCGACATATCGGCAGCTGGCCCCACCGTGGCACAGGTAGCCCCGAAAGAAAAAGACACTCCCATCCACGACGGCGAGGCCTACCTCGCCATATGCGACACCATACGGTCGCAACTCGGCACCGAGGCCTGCCCCTATACCAGCTTCCCGGAGCTTTCTAGTGCCGCCTTCGACGAGTCGGAGCGCGTCAACAAGGAGAAAAAGGCCGCTTCGAAGAAGACGGAGCAGGAGGCACAGGCCAATGCCCTGGGCGATGCCGACGTCGAGACGACCCACTGCTGGCTCTATGCGCCAGGAGAGGGCGCGGGAATGTGGGACGAGTTCTACGAGCACGGCATCATGGGCTTGGGCTGGTACGAGCTCGGCGATCTGACGGACTACGCCTCCAAGGAGGACATGCGCCAGAAACTGCTCGAGGTTCGAGGCGGCGGCACCTCCCAGAAGAACTCGGCGCATGCCGTCTGGCAGTTCGCGCACGACATCAAACCTGGCGATGTAGTCTTCGCCAAGCGGGGGCGCACCGAGATACTGGGGCGCGGCGTCGTGACTGGCGACTACGAGTACGATGCTGACGGTGGGCACTACCCGCATGTGCGTGCGGTCGAGTGGGATGCCAAGGGCTGCTGGCACATGGACGAGATGTTCGCCATGAAGACGCTCACCGACGTCACCGACTATCCGGACTTCGTCGCGAAGATCGAGGCGTTCTTCGAGGACGCTGAGGAGCCAGAGGACGAACCGGAAGAGCGCGCGGTGGAGTACCCGCCCTACAGCCGCGAAGACTTCCTTTCCGAGGTCTACATGGACGAGGGACAGTACGACACGCTCGTGGGCGTGCTCGGTTCCAAGAAGAACATCATCCTGCAGGGCGCTCCGGGCGTGGGCAAGACCTATGTGGCCAAGCGCCTCGCGTACTCCATCATGGGCATGAAGGACGTCCAGCGCGTCCAGATGGTGCAGTTCCACCAGAGCTACTCCTACGAGGACTTCATCGAGGGCTACCGCCCTTCCGCCAGTGGCTTCGAGCTGGTGAAGGGCGCATTCTACACCTTCTGCAAACGAGCCGCCGAGGACGACGGCAACGACTACTTCTTCATCATCGACGAGATAAACCGTGGCAACCTCTCCAAGATATTCGGCGAGCTGTTCATGCTCATCGAGAACGATAAGCGCGGCGTGAAAAACAAGCTGCAGCTGCTATATTCGCGCGAGCTGTTCCACGTGCCCGCGAACGTCCATATCATTGGCATGATGAACACCGCCGACCGCTCGCTGGCCATGCTCGACTACGCACTGCGCCGCCGCTTCGCCTTCTTCGACCTGAAGCCAGGGCTCGCCACCGAAGGCTTCCGCGAGTACCGCGACTCGCTTTCCAACCCCAAGTTCGACGCACTCGTGCAGCGGGTGGAGCAGCTGAACGGGGCGATTGCCGACGACGAGTCACTTGGCGAGGGCTTCCTCATCGGGCACAGCTACTTCTGCAACATGGAGCCGGACGAGTGCGACGACGCCAAGCTCTCGGCCATCGTTGAGTACGAGCTCATCCCGATGCTGAAGGAGTACTGGTTCGACGAGCCGCTCAAGGTTCGCGACTGGTCTGACCGCTTGAGGCAGGCGCTTCGTTGATACACATCCAGAACATCTACCACATGCTCGCCTATGCCTTCCAGGTGCTCAACGAGCGCGGCTACCGCGACGTGGCGACCGAGGGCTTCGACAACGCGGCGGAGCTCTGCGCCGCTATCCTCGAGCGCGGCATCGCCAGCCAGGTGAAGCGCGGCCTGGGGCGCGAGTACGTGAGGCGCACCGAAGCGCTCAGCTCGCTGCGGGGCAAGATTGAGGTCACCGAGTCGGTGAAGACCCAGGCGTTCCTGAAAAGCCAGATGGTGTGCTCCTACGACGAGTTCTCCGTGGACTCGACGATGAACCGCGTCATCAAGGCGACGGTCGAGCTGCTGCTGCGCGGCGACATCTCCAAGACGCGCAAGAAGGCCCTCAAGAAACTCATGGTCTACTTCGCCGACGTGGAGCCGATCGACCTGCACCTGGTGGACTGGAACATGCGATACGACCGCAACAACCAGACCTACCGCATGCTCATGAGCGTGTGCTGGCTGGTAGTCAAGGGCCTGCTGCAGACGCAGGCCGACGGCAGTTCGCGCCTTATGGACATCTTCGACGAGCAGCGCATGAGCCGCCTGTACGAGAAGTTCATCCTCGAGTACTACCGCAGGGAGCACCCCAGGCTGCGTGCCGAGGCATCCTACATCAACTGGGCGCTGGACGATGGATTCTCCAACATGCTGCCCGCCATGAAGAGCGACATCACGCTCTCGCGGGGCGGCGACGTGCTCATCATCGACGCGAAGTACTACACGCATACGTTGCAGGAGAACTGGGATACTCGCACCATCCACTCGAACAACCTGTACCAGATCTTCACCTACGTGAAGAACAAGGAGGCCGAGCTTGCGGGCGGGCCGCACGAGGTGAGCGGCATGCTGCTCTATGCCAAGACCGACGAGGACACCCAGCCCGACGGCACCTACCAGATGAGCGGCAACCAGATCAGCGTGCGCACGCTCGACCTGAACCTGCCCTTCGAACAGATCGCGACCCAGCTCGACGCGATAGCCGAGCAGCACTTCGCCAAGAAGGTGGTTGCAGTATGAAAAGCCGCGAGGACCGTCCCCAACTGCCGGCCCAAAAGAAACGCCCCCCGATTGCCGGTCAAGCAGCGTGCCATCCACATCCGATGCAATCGGCTTAAACATAGAAAAGCCCCCTTTGAGCTTGATGGGATCGGATGTCTATCCGAAACCACCGCACCCAAAGGGAGCTCAAATAAGGCCCCGCAGGCATAAACGTTACAAGGACTTGGCAGACGTCCCACATGCACCAGACGGCTTGTGCCGGCAAGCCAAAGAGTGCCCCCAACGACTAGTCGTTTAAGAACGTCCCCAATGACTAGTCGGCGTAGGTGAAGGTGGTGACGTCGAACATGCCCTCGGGGCGGATGCGGAGCGTCGGGATGACCGGCAGGGGCAGGAAGATGATGCCCATGATGGGGTCGAGCGGCGGCTCGATACCCATGGCGCGCGCCTTGACCATAAAGTCGTCGTGCTGTGCGGCGACATCCTCGGCCGTGCCCTCGCTCATCAGACCACCAAGCGCCAGCGGAATACGCGCCACGACCTCGCCGTTGCGCACCAGCACGTGGCCGCCCTGGCCAACAGCCTCGACGGCAGCCATCATATCGGCAGCGTTATCGCCCACGACGCACACGTTGTGCGAATCGTGGCCAATCGTCGAGGCGATGGCACCGCCCGTGATGGTAAAGCCGCGCACCCAGCCACGGCCGATATGCTTGCCGACGAGCCCCATGCCGGCGGGACCGTCGCCATCGGCGCCCTCGGCCTGCAGCGACACGCCGCGACCGTGACGCTCGATCAGCATAATGCGGCGCAGGCCCTCGGCATTCTCGGGACGAGCCATGCTCGTGATGGCCTTGCCCGGCACCACGTCGATCACGGCCTCGCCCGGCTTAAAGGCATAGTCGAACACGTCGAGCGATAGCTTCGGCAGCTTAACGGAAGCACGCAGCTCATCGGCAAGCGCTGCGACCTCGGCGGTCTCGGGCGCAACCTCGCCCACAAAAGTGCCATCCTGTGCCACGAGCGCGCCGGCGGCATACACGCGATGCGGAGCTGTGGCAAACGTCAGGTCGTTGAGTACCAGCAGGTCGGCACGCTTGCCCGGGGCGATGGCGCCACGCAGCTCGTGCGGGTCGCGGCAGCCGTGATCCAGGCCAAACGCCTCGGCCGTGGACAGGGACGCCATAGAGATGGCAACCACAGGATCAATACCGGCCTCGATAGCCACGCGGCAGGCATTGTCGATCATACCGGTCGAAAGCGCGTCGGAGGGGGCGCGGTCATCGGTCGCGAAGCAGCAGCGACGGGCGCGGGCGGGGTTCTCCAGCAGCATCGGCGACAAGTTGGCCAGGTCGTGGCTGCACGTACCCTCGCGCAGCATCACATACATGCCGCGGGACAGTTTATCGAGCGCCTCCTCGGGAATCGTCGACTCGTGGTCGGCGATAATGCCCGCCGCGGCATAAGCGTTGAGGTCCTTGCCGGCAACAAGTGGCGCATGGCCGTCGACCTGCTTGGACGGCGTTTGGTTGGCAGCATCGATGCGAGCGCAGGTCTCGGGATCGGCCATAAAGATGCCCGGCAGGTTCATCATTTCGCCCAGACCAAAGACATCGCCCGGATGCTCGGCAAAAAACGCCTGCATATCGGCGACGGTAATCACAGCACCCGCTTGCTCATCGGGCAGCGCGGGCACGCACGAGGGCATCATGTACTTGATGGAAATGGGCGCGCGACGGCCGTCCTCGATCATAAAGCGCAGGCCGTCCAGGCCGGAAACGTTGGCGATCTCGTGGCTGTCGGCAATGGCAGTGGTGGTGCCGCGCGTCGCCGCCATGCGCGCATACTCGGCGGGACGGATGTTCGAGGACTCGATATGCAGATGTCCGTCGATAAAGCCGGGGGCGATATAGCGACCCTGGCAGTCAATGACCTCGGCAGCCTCGTAGGTACCGGCGGCATCGTCGCGACCGTCGTAGAGCACGCCGACGATTACGCCGTCCTTGACGGCAACGCTACCGGGCGCCACGCGCTGACCGTACACGTCGACAATCTGCGCATTGGTAAACAGCGTGTCGACAGGCACGCGACCCTCGGCTGCATCGATCACAGACCTCATGACCTCAACGGACATACATACTCCTTTAACTGTAGAAATAACTGCGGAGCGGACGAGCCTTCACCGCAGCAAGCCAATAGCAATTGTATGCCCAAAAGAAGGAGCGGCGGCACACCTCTCCGCTTAACGGCACCGCCAAATGATCCCTTGGGGACGGAGAAAAAAGTTGCGGTGGAATAGTTCCTGCCTGGGCGCCCGTATGGCATTTTTAGGAACTATTTCACCGCAACTCAAAAGGTCGCAGCCGGAATCGTTCCGGCTGCGGCCCTATTGCACATGTTAGGTTGACCTACTTGCTAGACCAATTTAAAGCCCTTGCGCTTGCCTACGGAGAGGGTATCGCCCAGCTTGAGGGCGCTCGGGTCGATGTTGTAGCTCTTGGGAGCCACGGCCTTGCCGTTGATCTTGACGCCGCCGCCGTCGATGTCGCGACGGGCCTGGCCGGCGCTCGCCGAAAGGCCCAGGTCCTTAAGCAGGCCGGCGAGGTAGATCTGGCCTTCGTCGTTAACAGTCAGCTCAACGTGCTTCTCGGGGAAGTCGGCAAGCTGGCCCTCCTTGAACACGCGATCGAACTCGGCCTGAGCCTCGTCACCGGCACCGGCGCCGTGATAGGTGTCGCACAGGTCGCGGCCCAGCGCGCGCTTGAGCTCATAGGGATCGGCGGAACCGTCGGCCAGGGCAGCGTCGATCTTGTCGACCTCGGCCGGGGTGAGCGAACTGGCCAGACGATAGTACTTGCCGATCATCTCGTCGGGGATGGACATGGTCTTGCCGAACATATCCTTGGGAGCATCGGTCAGGCCGATGTAGTTGCCGTAGGACTTGGACATCTTGCGCACGCCATCGGTGCCCTCGAGCAGCGGCATGGTAAGCGCGATCTGCGGCTCCATGCCCATCTTCTCCATGAGCTCGCGACCAGCGAGCAGGTTGAAGAGCTGGTCGGTGCCGCCCATCTCCACGTCGGCCTTGATCTGAACGGAGTCGAAGGCCTGCATCACGGGGTACAGGAACTCGTGCAGGGCGATCGGCGTCTGGGACTGGTAGCGCTTGGTAAAGTCATCGCGCTCGAGGATGCGGGCGACGGTGAACTTGGAGCACACCTGCAGCAGGCCGGCCAGATCCATCGACAGGATCCAGTCGCCGTTGTGCACGATGGTGGTCTTCTCGGGATCCAGGATCTTCATGGCCTGGCTCACGTAGGTCTCGGCGTTGGCCTCGATCTGCTCCTGCGAAAGCTGCGGGCGGGTGGAGTTCTTGCCCGAAGGATCGCCGATCAGTGCGGTGCCGTTACCGATGATGAGGGTGACGTTGTGGCCCAGGTCCTGGAACTGACGCATCTTGCGCAGGGGCACGGCATGGCCCAGGTGCAGGTCGGGACTGGTGGGATCGACGCCGAGCTTGATGTTGAGGGGCTCGCCCTTCTCAAGCTTCTTGCGAAGGTCGGCCTCGGGGACGATCTGCGCTGCGCCCGAGGTGATGATACGCATTTGCTCGTCGACAGACAGCATTGGGTATCCTCCTTTTGCTATAGCACCCTCACCGGATACGGCGGTGCTCGAAGTTCATAAACCCACTAATAATAACCAAAACGGCGCGACCGAACACCTACGACAGGAAAATCCTCGTCCTGCCGCACGCGTCGATAACGACCGGCAAACGCGTGCCGTCACGTTCGACCAAAAAGCGCGCCTGCTGACGGCGCGAGCAGTCACGGCAACGGACCTGCCCCGTCGTATCGGTGGCGCAGGCGCCCTCGGCAGTCAGCAAGCAGTGCTCGCACACCATGAGCTCGGGACGGTCGGCGTCGACAGGCCCCAAGACACCGGGGCAAGCGGCAAGCTCGGCAACACGCTCCGCGTCGTCGGCGACAAGCTCGGCAGGCAAATACACACGGCCCGCACCGAGCCCGCGTAGCCAGGCAAGCGTAACCCGGTTCGCGCAAAACACCGGTGCCGCAACGTCAAACGCCACGCCCAGCTCACGCGCCATCGCCACCTGTCCCAGATTACGGCAGACGACGCGCCCGGCACGCCGCATAAGCGAGCAGGTACGCGAGGCATCGGCTGCGCGGCAGACCTCGTCGAGCACCACGGTCGCATCGGACAGATCGCGCTCGCCGCACGGGTCGGCAGCCATCAGCTGCCAGGCAAAGACCATGCGAGCGGAAGCCCCCTTTTCCGTCGGCTCCGCCAACGCCGCCTCGGGCACGTCGCCAACAGTCACGGCACCCTCAAAGGGCAGTATCTCAACGGCTCGTGCAACGGGTACGACCGCGTCCGCCTCGGCCCGCATGTGCTCCAGTACGTCGGCCGTCTGCTCCAACACGCCGGCGCTGCGAATCAGGTACACCTCGCATCCAGCATCCACCTTACGCTTGCAGTGTACGACAACGCGTTCCCCCGCCGCTGCATCCACCGGGCAGGGCACCTGGGGCCAGCGCTTGGGTACATCGGGGCACGCATCGGCACCCGGATAGAACCGGATCTCGAGCGTGTCGCCCGCGGCCACGGCGGCATCAAGCTCGACGGTCACCTCTTCGTGACCCACCGTCACCAAGTGGCCCACGCGCACGCCCTGGTTGATCGCACGCTCAAAGCTCATGAGCTCAGCACCCGATCGCCCCCGCAGATACGCATCGGTAAACCCGCGGTTGAACGACCTGCCCAGCTCGCTCTCGAGCGCCGACACGGCAGCGGCATCCCACGTGCCATCGCGCAGCATATCGAGTGCACGACGCCACACCCGCACCACGTTGAACACGTAGTCGGGGTTTTTCATGCGCCCCTCGATCTTGAGCGACGCCACCCCGGCCCCAACAAGCTCGGGCAGGTGCGCAATGCCTAGATAGTCGCACGGGCACAGCAGGCGATCGCCCTCCACGGAAACGACGCTCTCCCCCGCCTCGTCCACCAGGTCGTACGCCAAGCGACACGGCTGCGTACAGTCGCCGCGCATCGCCGATCGTCCACGCCGCAGGGCCGAGAACTCACAGGCGCCCGAATATCCAATGCAAATCGCGCCGTGGCAGAACACCTCGATAGGCACGCCGGTAGCACACAGGGCGGCAATCTCGTCGATCGCCAGCTCGCGGGCGGTCGTCACGCGCTCGACCCCGAGCTCGTCGGCAGCCAGGCGCACGGCGCCTTCGCTATGGACGCCCGCCTGCGTGGACAGGTGAATCTCGACCCCGGGAATCGCCGCGCGCAACGCGCAGGCCAGACCGGCATCCGCCACGATCAAGGCATCGGCACCCAACTCATGCGCGTGCGCCCCCAGCGCCACCGCGTCGGCCAACTCGTCATCGAACACGAACACGTTGAGTGTCACGTATACACACACGCCGCGCGCATGCGCCACAGCGCAGCCGCGCAAAAACTCGTCGTCGGTAAAGCCGTGTGCGCTCACGCGGGCGTTAAACCCGCCCAGGCCCGCATAGACGGCATCGGCGCCCGCCGCAATGGCAGCGAGCATCTGATCGAGTCCGCCGGCAGGCGCCAGCAGTTCGGGCATCGCCGCCTCGACAGCCCCCGGCTCGTTATCGCATTGTCCACTCGGCCCCATCGTCCGAATCGCCATCGGCAAACTCCTTACCAACAAGGTATGCATTCACTCTGAAAAATGCCGTCATCCAGCATACACGAGGCCTCGCGCGCCTCGTTTGGTTTATCGTGTAATAACTTATGTCCATCCTGCCCCAGCGGCGCACCCGCCGCCCGGCACGACATACCTGGAGGTCAATATATGGGTCCTCGCCAACGACAGGGACGCAGTCGTTCCAAGACGCACGCCCTGCCCATGATCCTGCTCTCGTTCTTGGGCTTTTTGCTCATCGCGGGCGTAGCGTTTGGCATCGGCATGATCGGCAACGTCAACCGTTGGCTGTCCGATCTGCCCGACTATACCGACGCCAACGCCTATCTGGTGAGTGAACCCACCGAGATCGTCGATTGCAACGGCAACAAGATCGCGAGCTTCTACACGCAAAACCGCAAGTCCGTCACCAAGGACCAGGTCTCTCCGTACGTGCTGCAGGGCACCGTCGACGTCGAGGACGAGCGCTTCTACGAGCACGGCGGCATCGACCTGTGGGGCATCGCGCGTGCCGCCGTGGCAACCGTCTCCGGTGGCCACGAGGGCGCATCGACCATCACCCAGCAGCTGGTACGCAACACCATCCTGCAGGAGGAGCAGTTCGATTCGACCATCGAGCGTAAGGTGCGCGAGGCCTATATCGCCATCAAGATGGAGGAGATGTACTCCAAGGACGAGATCCTCATGATGTACCTCAATACCATCTATTACGGCCACGGTGCCTACGGCATCGAGGCCGCAGCCGAGACCTATCTGTCCAAGAGCGCCGCCGACCTCACCCTGAGCGAGGCCGCGCTACTCATCGGCCTTCCCAACTCGCCTTCGCAGTACGACCCCACGGTCAACCCCGACCTAGCGCTCTCTCGCCGCAACAAGGTCCTCGACAACATGCTGCGCTTGGGCCATATCACGCAGGAGGAGCACGATACCGCGCAGGCCGAGCCCATCACGCTCAACGTGACCGAGATTTCGGGCAGCGGTGTCGACGTCTACTCTCAGCCCTACTTTGTGGCCTATGTTAAGAAGCTTCTGGAGCAAGAGTTCTCCACCGACGTGCTCTTTAAGGGCGGCCTGACCGTCAAGACTACCATCGACCCGACCATGCAGCAGGTAGCTGAGGACGCCGTCCGCACCCAGCTCGATACGCTTTCGCTCGACGGCCTGGACATGGGCATGGTCGTTGTCGACCCCAAGACCGGCTATATCAAGTGCATGGTGGGCGGTTACGACTACAACGCCGACGAGAATCATGTGAACCACGCTACGGCAAAGCGCCCCGTGGGCTCCACGTTTAAGGCCTTTACGTTGGCCACTGCCATTCAAAATGGCATGAATCCCAACGTCACCCTCAACTGCAACTCGCCGCTTACGGTAAAGGGCACCACAACCAAGGTGCAAAACTACGCCAACACGAGCTATGGCAACATCTCGCTCAAACAGGCAACGGCCGTATCGTCCAACACCGCGTATATCCAGGTGGCAGACGCCATCGGTAACGACAAGATCCTCTCGCTCGTCAAAAAGCTTGGCATCGACACCTCCGACGGAAATATCGAGGACGTCCCCGTCATGACGCTCGGCCCTGGTTCGATTTCGCCGCTCGAAATGGCCTCTGCCTACGGCACGTTTGCCAACGGCGGTTACTATCGTCAGCCGATCGCCATTACCGAGATCGATTCGCGCACCGGCTCGGTACTCTACCAGCACACCGACAACCCCAAACAGGTGCTCTCTGCGGGCGAGGCCGCGGCGGTGACCGATGTCCTGACCGGCGTTATGCAGGGCAGCGGAACGGGCGTCGACGGTGCCCTGAGTGTCAAACAGCCCTATGCGGGCAAGACCGGCACCACCGATGACAACACCAACCTGTGGTTCTGCGGCTATACCCCGCAGCTGGCGTGCGCGCTGTGGACCGGCTATTCCGCAGGCGAAATCCCCATCCAAAAGTACGGGACCGATCTGTTTGGCTCGCAGACCAACCTGCCCGTCTTTAAGAAGTTTATGGACACCGTCTTGGCCGGCACCGAGCGCGAGGAGTTCCCGACCGGAACGGCCCCCACGTACAAGAACAACAACGTCTGGAAGTTCTACGGCACCAGCAACACCAAGAAGACGGAAAGCGACACCGAGGACAAAGACGAGGAAGAGACCACGACTACGACAACCACGACTACGACCACGACCACCGAGGCCACGGGCGGCAGCACCACGGGTGGCACCGGAACGACCGGCGGCTCGACCGGCGGCGACGGTAGCGGTGGCGAAGGCGGCGGCGAGGGCGGTTCCCCCACTCCAACGCCTACGCCCACGCCCGATCCCTCTACGGGTCAGTAGGAACCCAGCCATAGCCAATCAAAGGCGCCCGAGCAGATCGAAAGCTGCTCGGGCGCCTTTTTGTCACGAGAAACCTCGCACGCGCCTCAACACGATACGGCAATAAAAAAAGGGCGCCGACCATCGTCGACGCCCCCTTACAAGGCTCTGTAGCCGCCTGCACGACGCGGTTCTCGCCTACTTGCGAGAGTTGCTCAGCTTATTAATCAGCGCCTCCAGGCGCTCGCCATCCTCGGCGGTCTGGGCGATAACCAAGATGGTGTCGTTACCGGCGAGCGAGCCGAGCACGTCGGGCAGCTCGGCGGCATCGACCGCAGCGGCAATGCCCGAAGCGGTGCCGGGCTGAGCCTTGATCATAACCAGGTTGTCGGTGCGCAGAACGCCCGTTACCAGTTCGGAAACCATACGCTGCAGATGCAAGTCCTCGGCCAGAACATAGATACCCTCGGGAAGCTTGCGCAGACCCATATCGGCAATGTCGCGCGAAACGGTTGCCTGCGTGCAATCGAAACCCATAGCGCGAAGCTCGTCCACCAGCACGCGCTGCGTGCGAACATCCTTGTTGCGCACGATATCTCTGATGGCATCCTGGCGCCCATTGCGTTTTTTAGCCATACAAAACCTCACTCCATAGATGGCGGAGACAATCAATCAGATATTGAATAGTTTAGCGCTATTTGATGGTATTTGTGAATAAGAATGCATTTCGAAACAATTCCATGCAAAAACGTTTCGAACATAGCCGTCTTAAGCAGTTTTGACGCCCGTCCGGTTAAAAAAAGCGGCCAGGTGCGTATACATCACGCAACGCGCAGGCTTGGCACTGGCAATCGGTCCAAACAACAGGCCGAGTCCACGATGGTTATCCTTGAGTGCCGCGGCCATCTGACGAGTTCGAGATGCCTCGAGCATATCACGCATACGAGCGGAACGCTCGATTGAAGAAACCCCATGCGGGCTCAAGCACAAATTTTCGATGCAGGCGACCAGCCCGGCGAAGTAAAACATATGGCTCGCAACCTTTAGCTGCGTGTCACCGCTCGCCTCTGCAAGCGAATCAGTGAGCTCGTCGAGCGCCCGGGCGTCATCGGTAAGCTTGGCAAACAATGTGGGGTCAAAAGCATCTGTAAGCCGTGGCGCCACCGCATGGAAACAGGCGCCACCGCACCCGGATATGCGTTGCGCCTGCGAAAGGGCGCATGTCATAAACCCAATCGAGCGAAACACACGGTCGCGCGACAAACACGTCTCGAACAGCGAACGGCTGTACATCACACCGGAAGTCTGGGCAATCAGGCCGCCGGAAATCATCTGAGGCAGACCAGCCGCCAAAGAGGCACGGTCATCGATCGCAAGAGAGGTGGCATCCAGTACGCGCGAATGGCGCTCGCGATGAGCATCGTAGCAGTCGAGCGATGCCGTGGGAATCACCATGTCTGCCGCAGCATCGCACGCAACATCGACCATCTTGGAAAGGGACTGTGGGGCAAACCACTCGTCGGCGTTCATGGCAACAATCTGCAATCCACGCGAGGCGGCAAAACCGGCCTTGAGACATGCTCCGCGCGCCGAATCCTCGACGTCAATCAAATCGATGTGAATATCCCTGCCTGCGGCAACTTCGAGCGAATGGCGCACGCCCGGCGCAACGTCGCGACAAACCACGACAATTTGCAGGTCATAGAGGTCTTGGTTCTGGACGCTCTCGAGCGCGCGCATCGCATAGCTGGGCGAACCCTCAACAATAAGGATCACCGAAAGTCGCGGATGCGAACCACGTCGAACCAAGTTTTCCGTCCTCTCGACAGCGCCAAATCAAACCGTCGTTCATGGTACACCCGAGCTATAAAAGCAACGAGCCGCCTAACATGTTGCACGCCAAGAACAGATGTTGCACACGCGCAGCTCACACATAGTATGAGCCAGGCACGGACGCGCCGAGCACTCCCCTAGTCGAGCACGACAAGCTCGGCGGGATCGTAATCCACGCCCATAAACGTAAGGCCGCAGGCAGGCGCCGTGGGACCCGCAGCGGTACGGTCGCAGGCATCAATGACCTCGCGCATCCACTCGGGATCGCGGCGATGCATGCCAATCTCCACGAGCGTGCCCACAATGGTTCGCACCATCGAGTGCAAAAACGCGTTGCCCTCGATAGTGAAGGTCAGGATATCCTCGCCAAAAGCGACCTCGTGGCCAAACTCGGCACGCATCACGC
Organism: Collinsella sp.; assembly: GCA_036304385.1. Lineage (GTDB taxonomy): Bacteria > Actinomycetota > Coriobacteriia > Coriobacteriales > Coriobacteriaceae > Collinsella. Next base: position 40,759 of record JAXIYS010000077.1, read on the forward strand.
AACGGTGCGTGGGCTTGCCCACGGCAGACGCCACCTTGCAAAAGCTCTTAAAGTCCTGCTCGCCCAAGAGCGCAGGGCACGCGGCAGCCATAGCATCGACATCCAAGGGATAGCGATGCCACCACACCGCAACGCGCGAGAGCACGGGGCGCGCATCGCGGTCGGCAATACGGTACGTATACGTACGGGAACGCGCATCAAAGCGTGCAGAAAAGCCTTTACGGGCCTTGTAGACCTCGTTTATGGCGATATCTTTGGGCAGCAGCGCATCCATAGCCCTCAGCCATCTACGGCGCGTCAAAGCCAGCTCAGCGTCCGTTACGGGCACACTGATGTACTGCGCCACCGCATGCACGCCGGCATCGGTACGACCCGCACACGTCAGGTCGATCTGACGGCGCAGGAGCGTCTCAATGGCACGGCGCAGCTCGCCCGCAACCGTCGTCTGCCCCGGCTGCTCCGCAAAGCCGCTATAGGACGAGCCATCGTAGGCCACGCGGAATACGAGCGTGGCATCGAGCTCTGGAATCGAATTGAAATCAGACGGCGCGGTCATGGGCGCTCCCAACAAACAATCAACGGTATCGCGACAAAAAAAGAGGGGTACGCGAACGTACCCCTCGAATATAGCCTATGCAGACGGATTGTCTACTCAGCGGTCTCCTCGGCAGCGGTCTCCTCGACAGCCTCGACCTTCTTGGGAGCAGCGGCCTTCTTGGGGGCCGGAGCAGCCTTCTTGGCCTTAGGCGTGCAAGGCTCGGTGACGAGCTCCATGATAACAATAGGAGCGTTGTCGCCCTTGCGGTTACCGAGCTTCATGATGCGAGTGTAACCGCCGTTGCGGTCCTGCCACATGCCCTGAGCAGCCTTGTCGAAAATCTCGGCAACGAGCTGCTTATCGCCGAGCTTGGCGATGGCCAGACGACGAGAGTGCAGGTCGCCCTTCTTGGCCCAGGTGATGATCGGATCGACGACCGAACGCAGCGCCTTAGCGCGGGTCTCGGTGGTCTTGATGCGGTCGTTCTCGAAGAGGGCCTTGGCCAGGCTCTTCTTCATGGCCTTGGTGTGGCTCGCATCGGTGCCGAGCTTCAGGCCCTTCTTAACGTTGTGACGCATGGTCTAGTTTCTCCTCAAATATGCGAAGCATTAAGCCTTCAGGCTCAGGCCCATGGACTCAAGCTTGTCCTTCACTTCCTCGATCGACTTAACACCGAAGTTACGGATGTTGAGCAGATCGTTCTCCGAGAACTCAACGAGCTGACGGACCGAGTGAATGCTGGCGCGCTTAAGGCAGTTGTAGGAACGGACGGAAAGGTCCAGATCCTCGATCTGCTTGTCCAGCTCGGCGTTGTCGTTGGTGACCTCGGGAGCGAAGATCGAAGCCTCCTCCTCGACCTCGGGGGTCTCGGCAAGGTTCATAAAGGCAGCCATATGCTGGTTGATGATATTGGCAGCCTGGACCACGGCGTCGCGCGGGGCGATGGAGCCGTTGGTCTCGATCTCAAGGACAAGGCGGTCGTAGTCGGTGTGCTGACCGACACGGCAAGCCTCAACGAGCTTGGCGCAACGGGACACCGGCGAGTAAAGCGAGTCGACGTGGATCACACCGATGGGATCGTTGTCGCGCTTGTTAGCCTCGCCAGAGACATAGCCGCGGCCATAGCCGATGCGCATGCTCATGGTGAGATGGCCACCCTCGGTGAGCGTAGCGATGTGCTGCTCGGGGTTGACCAGCTCAAACTCGGACGGAATAAAGAAGTCCGCACCGGTGACCTCGCAGGGGCCGTCAACCGAAATGGTGGCGGTCGCCTCGTCGGTCGTGCCGAGAGCCCTGAAGACAAGACCCTTGACATTCAGGACGATGTCGGTGACATCCTCGACCATGTTAGGGATGGTCATGAACTCGTGCTGCGCGCCATCGATCTGAATAGCCTCGACGGCGGCGCCCTCGAGCGAGGACAGAAGAACGCGACGAAGGGAGTTACCCAGCGTATCGCCGTAGCCACGCTCGAGCGGCTCAACGGAGACACGAGCAGACGTCTCGTTAATCTCTTCGACCTGAACCTGAGGCCTAATGAATTCTGACATGTATTACCTCCAGCCTCAGCAGCCCGGATGGACTACTTAGAGTAGAGCTCGACGATGAGCTGCTCGTTGATATCACCGCTGATCTGCTCACGCGTCGGCAGAGCGAGCACGTTACCAGACAGCTTCTCGATATCGACCTCGAGCCAGCCAGGGACCTCGAAACGCTCGGAGGAAATCAGAGCCTCCTTGATGGGGAGGAGGTCACGGAACTTCTCGCCGACAGCGACGACGTCGCCGGCCTTGACGCGGTAGGACGGGATGTCCACGCGCTTGCCGTTCACGGTGAAGTGACCGTGACGGACGGACTGACGAGCCTCTTTGCGGGTGCGGGCGAAGCCAAGACGGAAGACGACGTTGTCGAGGCGAGACTCAAGGATGATCATGAGGTTCTCACCGGTGACGCCGTTCATCTTACGGGCCTTGTTGAAGTAGCCGTGGAACTGCTTCTCCAGAACGCCATAGATAAACTTGACCTTCTGCTTCTCGCGCAGCTGCATGCCGTACTCAGATTCCTTGCGACGGCGCTTGGGCTGACGGATAGATTCCTTCTTGCTGCTGTAACCGAGCTCAGCGGGATCGATCCCGAGCTGACGGCAGCGCTTAAGAACAGGAGTCCTGTCGATTGCCATATTGATACGATCCTTTCAGTTACACGCGGCGACGCTTCTTGGGGCGGCAGCCATTGTGCGGGATGGGGGTCTTGTCCTGGATGCTCGAGACCTCGAGGCCAGCAGCCTGGAGGGAGCGGATGGCGGTCTCACGACCGGAGCCGGGGCCCTTGACGAAGACGGAAACCTTCTTCATACCGTGCTCCATGGCCTGCTTGGCAGCAGCCTCGGCAGCCATCTGGGCAGCGAACGGCGTGGACTTACGGGAGCCCTTGAAGCCCACCTGGCCAGCCGACTTCCAGGAAATGACGTTGCCCTGGGGATCGGTGATCGAAACGATCGTGTTGTTGAACGTAGAACGAATGTGAGCCTGGCCCACGGAAATGTTCTTACGGTCCGCGCGCTTCAGACGGGCAGCGCGAACGTTCTTCTTAGCAGTAGACATCTATCTAGCGCTCCTTATTTCTTCTTCTTAGCACCGATCTGACGCTTCGGGCCCTTGCGGGTACGAGCGTTAGTGTGGGTGCGCTGGCCGCGGACCGGGAGGCCCTTGCGGTGACGAAGGCCGCGGTTGCAGCCGATGTCCATAAGGCGCTTGACGTTCTGGTTGCGCTCACGGCGGAGGTCGCCCTCAACCATGATCTGGTTCTTGTCGATATAATCGCGGATGGCGTTAACCTCATCCTCGGTGAGGTCCTTAACGCGCGTATCCACGTTAACGTTGCACTCGACGCAAATCTTCGTCGCAGTGGTGCGGCCGATGCCGTAAATGTAGGTCAGACCGATCTCAACGCGCTTCTCACGCGGGAGGTCGACACCATTAATACGGGCCAACGTAGTCTCCTCTCTTAACCCTGACGCTGCTTATGACGGGGGTTCTCGCAAATGACGAGGACCTTGCCATGGCGCCTAATGATTTTGCACTTATCGCACATCTTCTTGACCGAAGGACGTACCTTCATCGTTCTTCCTTTCGGTAGCGCTCAAACTACTTCCCTACTATCTACTCGCCCAGCCGCAGGCGTTTAAAACTATGGCTGGTCTTCACACACAATCCGACCGTAGGTTGAGCTAAGCCTGCAGTCGGAAAAGGAGTGCGTGTATGCGTGCCGCTATTTATAGCGATAGGTGATGCGGCCGCGGGTCAGGTCGTACGGGGAAAGCTCCACGACAACCCTGTCACCGGGGAGAATACGGATGTAATTCATTCGGATCTTGCCAGAAATGTTGCACAGAACCGAATGACCGTTCTCGAGCTCAACCTTAAACATGGCGTTGGGCAGCGGTTCCTTTACCGTACCCTCGAGCTCAATTGCGTCTTCCTTCTTCACAAGCAATCATCTTTCTCTAGAAAACGACAGCGATTGAGTATTCTACAACACGTATGCACGCATCGTAATAACTTCGTAATGGCTCCACAACTACGTGGAACTTGTTACATTTCTCCGCCCTGGAGCGAACACCAGGATCCTTGCGCATCGGTGGTAAGAATCACCGGACCGTCATCGGTAATGGCGACGGTGTTCTCGTAGTGCGCGGCGGGCAGATGGTCGTTAGTCGTGACGATCCAACCATCGGAGCCTGTGCTCACATGATTGGATCCCATCGTGACCATCGGCTCGATGGCAATGACCATACCGGCCTGGAGACGAACGCCCCTCCCCTTCTTTCCGTAATTTGGAACGTTGGGGTCCTCGTGCATCACATGGCCGATACCGTGCCCCACATAATCGCGAAGCACGCCATAGCCGTGAGACTCGGCGAGGGACTGGACGGCATAGCCAATGTCCCCAATATGATTACCGGGAACAGCCTGCTCGATTGCAGCCTTAAGGCAATCGCGCGTAACCTCACACAGGGCCTTGGCCTCGGGCGTGGGGGTACCGACGAAAAACGTCCAAGCGTTATCGCCGACCCAACCGTCGACAACGGCTCCCGTATCGATGGAGATGATATCGCCATCGCGCAGAATCATGTCGGGGTTGGGAATACCGTGGACAACGGCATCGTTAATCGATGCGCAAATGGTCCCCGGGAACCCGCCGTAACCCTTAAAGGCCGGGGTGCCACCATGCATGCGGATAATCTGCTCCGCAAGCTGATCGAGCTCAAAGGTCGAAACACCAGGGCGAACCATGGCTCCAACGTGGCGGAGCGCCATCTTAGATAGCGCTCCTGCCTTCTTCATCTGCTCGATTTGCGTTGCAGACTTAATCTTGATCATAGAACGAGAGCCTCTTTGACATCCCCGTACACGGTCTCGCGAGCCTGGTCACCGTTGACCGACTTGAGCAGACCCTGGCCACGATAGTAGTCGACGAGCGGGCTCGTGGACTTCTCGTAAACGTCGAGACGGTTCTTAATGGTCTCGGGCTTGTCGTCGTCGCGCTGATACATCTCGCCACCACACTTGGGGCAGGTAGCATCGGCAGCGGTGCCAGTGTAACCGCAGGCGCGGCAGGTGCGACGCGAAGACAGACGGTCGATGATGACCTCGGGGGCCACGTCGACCAGAAGGGCGCAGTCAATCTCGCGACCCATGGCGGAGAGCTCGGAATCGAGCGTCACAGCCTGGGCGGTGTTGCGCGGGAAGCCATCGAGGATGAAGCCCTGCTGGGCGTCATCGGCGGCAAGGCGCTCCTTGACAAGGTCGATCACGAGCTGGTCGGGAACGAGCTCGCCGGCGTCCATGTACTTCTTAGCCTGAATACCAAGCTCGGTGCCACCCTTGACGGCAGCACGCAGCAGGTCGCCCGTGGAAATGTGAGCGACGCCGAACTCGGCGACGAGCTCCTGTGCGACGGTGCCCTTACCGGCACCCGGAGCTCCGAGCAATACGAGGTTCATGAGCAATCCTCCTCTAGCCTATTTAAAGAATCCATCGTAATCATACATCTTGATCTGGCCTTCGAGCTTATCGACCGTGTCGAGCACGACGCCGACCATGATGAGGATGGACGTGCCGCCAAATGCCTGGATCAGATGGTTACCCGTGAAAGAGAAGATGATCGAAGGCACGATGGCGATGAGCGCCAAAAAGACAGCGCTGGGAAGCGTAATCTTGTTGAGCGCGTTCTTGATGTAGGCCGCGGTAGCCCTGCCCGGACGGACGCCCGGAATAAAGCCACCCTGCTTCTTAAGGTTGTCGGCCGTATCATCGGGGTTGAACACCATGGAGGTGTAGAAGTACGCGAAGAACACGATGAGGACAACGTTAAGCACCCAGTTGAGCCAACCGGTCGAAAGCGCGGAGGCAACTGCCTGGATCCAGCCGATGCCGGGGAAGAACACGGCAATCTGGGCCGGGAAGTACAGCAGCGCCGAAGCGAAGATGATCGGCACGACGCCCGCGGTGTTGACCTTGATGGGCAGGTAGGTGGTCTGGCCACCCATCATGCGACGGCCCACGACGCGCTTGGCGTAGGAGACCGGGATGCGGCGCTGGCCGCGCTCAAGGAAAACGATCAGCGGGATGACCAGCAAGATGATGGCGCAGATGATCACCATGGTGATGATGCCACCGGCGTTACCCTCGGTGCTGGAGAAGATCGCCTGCGGAAGACCGGCCATGATGTTCGCGAAGATGATCAGCGACATGCCATTGCCGATACCGCGCTGGGTGATGAGCTCACCAATCCACATGATCAGCATGGCGCCCGCGGTGAGCGTACCGACGATCATGAGGTCAAAGATGATCTCGGGAGCGCCGGCACCGTTGAAGCTAATGCCGAAGCTCTTAAAGAGGAAGAGGTAACCCACGGAGTTGAGGATAGCCAGAGCCAAGGTGAGGTAACGCGAATACTGCGTAATCTTGGTCTGACCGACCTCGCCCTCGCGGGCAAGCTCATGCAGGGAAGGCACGACGGCCTGGAGCATCTGGAGGATAATCGAGCTCGTGATGTACGGCATGATGCCCAAAGAGAACACCGAGACATAGCTCAACGCGCCACCAGAGAAAAGATTCAGGAGGGCCATAGCACCTGCGGCGACCGAGTTGCTCCCGGTCGAGAAAAGGCCCAGCATCCCCTGGAAGGGAATGCCGGGCACAGGAACGTGCGCACCAATGCGGTACACGACGAGCATAGCTATGGTAAAAAGAATCTTTTCGCGCAGTTCTTTGATGCGGAAAGCATTCTTAAGACCATTTAGCACGGCAGCTCGACCTTTCCGCCGGCGGCCTCGATCTTGGCCTGCGCAGAAGCGCTGACCTTGTCGACCTTGACCGTGAACTTCTTGGTGAGCTCACCATTGCCGAGCACCTTGACGGGCTCGAACTCGCTCTTGGTGATGCGAGCGGCCTTAAGAGCGGCACCGTCGATCACAGCGCCGTCCTCGAACTTACGCTCGAGACGCTCAACGTTGACAGCGGTGTACTCGATACGACGGGGGTTGCGGAAGCCCGGAAGCTTGGGCAGGCGCATAGCCAGCGGAGTCTGGCCACCCTCGAAGCCGGCACCCTTGGTGCCACCAGAGCGAGAGCCCTGGCCCTTCTGGCCGCGGCCAGAAGTGGTGCCGTGACCCGAAGAATTGCCACGGCCGACGCGCTTGCGGTTCTTGGTGGAACCGGGCGCGGGAGTAAGATCGTGAAGCTGCATTTGCTACTCCTCTACAATCTCGACAAGGTGCTTGACCTTGAAGATCATGCCGCGGACGGACTCGTTGTCAGCAATCTCGCGAACCTCGCGGATCCTGTGGAGACCGAGGGCACGGACAGTACGGACCTGGTCCTGCTTGCAACCATTGGTGCTGCGGACCTGCTTGATCTTGATGGTGTCAGCCATGCTTAGTTCTCCTTACCGACGAACATCTCGGAGACCGTCAGGCCACGGCGAGCCGCGACGTCCTCAGGGCTGGAGAGCTCCTTGAGGCCCTCGACGGCAGCCTTGATGATGTTAAGGCCGTTGTCGGTACCGAGGGACTTGGACAGGACGTTCTTGATGCCAGCAAGCTCGAAGAGGGGGCGCACAGCGCCGCCGGCGATAACGCCGGTACCCTCGACAGCGGGCTTGATGATGATGCGGCCGGCACCAAAGTGACCGAGAACCTCGTGCGGGATGGTGCCCTGATCGGTCACCGGCACGTGGAACATGTTCTTCTTGGCATCGAGAGACGCCTTGGAGATGGCCAGGGGCACCTCAGCGGACTTGCCCATGCCAACGCCGACGTTGCCCTTGCCGTCGCCAACGACGACGAGAGCGACGAGGCTCATGCGACGACCACCCTTGACGGTCTTCGACACGCGGTTGATGTAAACGACGCGCTCCTCGAACTCGGAGGCCTCGCGCTGCTGCTTCTGATTACGAGCCATGTGCTACATACCTCCTAGAACTCGAGACCGGCGGCACGAGCACCGTCGGCGAGGGCCTTGACGCGGCCATGGTAGATACGGCCACCGCGATCGAAGGCGACCTTGGTGATGCCGGCCTCGATGGCGCGCTTGCCAACGAGCTGACCGACCTTCTCCGCAGCCTCCTTGTTCGAGGTGTGGGTGCCCTTGAACTCGGCCTCGAGGGTCGAGGCGGAGACGAGCGTCAGGCTGGAGCCCTTGCTGTCGTCGATGATCTGGGCATAGATATTGGCGTTAGTACGGGTCACGCGAAGACGCGGACGCTCGGCGGTACCCGAGACCTTGCCGCGAACACGACGCTGACGACGCTTGAGGCCTTCCAGCTTCGCCTTATGCTTGTTCATACGTAAACTCCTAAAAAGGTTGATCTTGCCAGCACCTGACGGGGTGCTGGTCTTATGCGAGTGAGTCGGTTACGACTACTTGGCGGCCTTACCCAGCTTGCGGCGGATGTGCTCGCCAACGTAGTGGATACCCTTGCCCTTGTAAGGCTCGGGAGGACGATGGCCGCGGATCTCAGCGGCGATCTGACCGACCTGCTGCTTGTTGATACCCTTGACGTTCACGTGGGTGTTGTCGGGAACCTCGAAGGTGATGCCCTCGGGAGCCTCGACGATCACGGGGTGCGAGAAGCCCAGGGAGAACTCAAGGTTCTTGCCCTTCTGCTGCACGCGGTAACCGACGCCGGCGAGCTCGAGCTTCTTCTCGAAGCCCTCGGAAACGCCAACAACCATGTTGTGGATGAGGGCGCGGGTGAGGCCGTGGCGGGCACGGGTCTCACGCTCGTCGTCGGGACGGGAAACGGTGAGGACGTTGTCCTCGACGTTGATAGCGAGCTTCTCAAAGACATCGAGCTCGAGCTGGCCCTTGGGGCCCTTGACGACAACGTTGTTGCCGTTGACTGCCACTTCGACTCCGGCGGGAATCTGGACAGGCTTATTACCGATACGAGACACGGTGATCTCCTTTCCTTCTACCTACCGAGCGAATTACCAGACGTAAGCGATGATCTCGCCGCCGACGTTGTGCTTGCGAGCATCGCGGTCGGTCATGACGCCATGGCTGGTGGAAATAATGGCGGTACCAAGGCCACCGCGGACGCGGGGCATGTCGGCAACGCCGGTGTACTTACGCAGGCCCGGCTTGGAAATGCGGCGGATGCCGTTGATGACCTTAGCCTTCTTGGGACCATACTTAAGCGTGATGTGCAGAGTCTTCTGGGGAACGGTGTCCTCGACATCGTAGCCCTCGATGTAGCCCTCCTCGTGCAGAACACGAGCGATCTCGACGAGCTTCTTGCTGCTCGGCATGGAGACCGTGGCCTTGTTCACAGAGTTAGCGTTACGGATGCGCGTAAGCATATCTGCGATCGGGTCTGTAAGGTTCATACAGATTCTCCTTCGTTCTTGATGAACACGTGCTCTTGGTTCTTCGCCGCCCTTAACGGCAAAGCCTAACTAGCGCGTTTTCCCTGTTCCAAACGGATGCTTGAAACGCTGGTAGTGACTTACCAGCTGGCCTTCTTAACGCCGGGAAGCTCGCCCTTGAGTGCAAGCTCACGGAAGCAGACACGGCACAGGCCGAACTTGCGGTACACAGAGTGCGGACGGCCGCAGCGCTGGCAGCGCGTGTACTC
>JAXIYS010000078.1:0-79485 GCA_036304385.1 Collinsella sp.
AGCGGTCGAATTAGGCTAGCCCTACTCGAAGTTCAGCTGCTCCAGGCGGTCGAAGACCGTGTCGATACGGGTGAGGAAGTCCCACGGATCAAAGATCTCGTCGAGTTTTTCCTGGCTAACGGTGCAGCGCGGATCGGCCTCGAGACGCTCCTTAAAGGTGGGGCCGGAGACACAATCCTGCACCTCGTGCCAGGTGGCCATGGCGTTTTCTTGCACGATAACGTAGGCGTCCTCGCGGGTGATGCCCGTATCGACGAGGGCAAGCAGCACCTTAGAGGAAAAGATGAGGCCGCGGGTCTTGTTGAGGTTGGCCATCATGCGAGCAGGATACAGCTGCAGGCCGTCGATAACGCGAATGAGGCACTGGAACATGTGGTCGAGCGCGATGAAGCTATCGGCCTGGGCGACACGCTCGGCGGAAGAGTGCGAAATGTCGCGCTCGTGCCACAGGGCAACGTTGTCAAAGGCGACCTGAGCGTTGGACTTCACGACGCGCGACAGGCCGCAGACCTTCTCCATGGTGATGGGATTGCGCTTGTGCGGCATGGCGGAGCTGCCCTTTTGACCCTTGCGGAACGGCTCCTCGGCCTCGAGCGTATCGGTCTTCTGCAGGTTGCGGACCTCGGTCGCGATGCGCTCGCAGGTGGCCGCTGTAGTGGCAAGCACGCCGGCAAGGTAGGCGTGGTGATCGCGGCTGATGACCTGCGTGGACAGCGGATCGTGGACCAGGCCCAGGTGCTCACAGACATACTCCTCGACGAACGGCTCGATGGAGCTGTAGGTGCCGACGGCACCGGAGATGGCACCGAAGGCAACGTTCTTGCGAGCATCCTCAAGACGATCGAGATCGCGCTTGAGCTCCCATGCCCAAGAGCCAAACTTCATACCGAAGGTCATCGGCTCGGCATGGATGCCATGGGTGCGGCCGGCGCAGAGCGTATTGCGCTCCTCGAAGGCACGACGCTTGCAGATCACGCCGAGCTTCTTAACGTCCTCGATAATCAGGTCACACGCCTGAGTAAGCTGATAGCACAGAGCCGTATCACCCAGGTCAGAGCTGGTCATACCGTAGTGAACCCAGCGGCTAGGCTTGGGCTCACCCTCGGGAACATCGGCGTCGATATATTCCTTCATGTTGGTCAGGAAGGCGATGACATCGTGGCGCGTGACCTCCTCGATCTCGTCAACCTTCGCCTTCTCGAAGTTGGCGTGGTCGCGAATCCACTGGGCCTCTTCTTTGGAAATACCGATCTTGCCGAGCTCCGCCTGAGCCTCGCAGGCCAGGACCTCAATCTCCTGCCAAATGGCGTACTTGTTCTCGAGGGAGAAGATGTGTCCCATCTCCGGGCGGGTATAGCGATCGATCATAGCGGCTCCTTTTTGGTTATTGGCACGTTGGTCGTAACCCAACCATTGTACCGTGCGTGGGCGCGAGTATGGGCAGCAGGCATTAACCTAACATTTTGAAACAGGAGCGGCCATGGGGACGTCCGCGTATTTGCTTCGCAAATCCGCACCGGCTGCGGGCGATCCACTCGGATTCACGAAGCCGCGTGGGAAGACTTTGTTGAATTGGCCATCCCCATGTCTCCCGTGCTCGGTGGAGCGGGCAACGGGACGTCCGCGTATTTGCTTCGCAAATCCGCACCGGCTGCGGTCGGCAAGCCACGGTCCAGGGAAGCGGGGGTAACGTCGGCTGAATCCGCTTTTCCCAAAATCCACCCTGGTCGGTGGAGCGGTCAACGGGACGTCTGCGTATTTGCTTCGCAAATCCGCACCGGCTGCGGTCGCCTATCGGCGACCTTGCCTGCTCGCTATAAACGCTTCGCGTTTATTTAACGCTCGCACCCTGGCGGGTTCGAGTCCCGGCACTTTATTGAAAAAGGCACGGTAACGAAACGTTACCGTGCCTGAAATTCGAATGGAGCGGGCAACGGGACTCGAACCCGCGAGTGTCAGCTTGGGAAGCTGATGCCTTACCACTTGGCGATGCCCGCTTGTGTGTTGGCTAGTATAACGCGGTTGTCTTGTTTGATACAAGAGTGTCGATGTTTGTTTTAGCTGTGGAGAATCGTTTGAAAACCGCGCCAATTGTGGAGATGAGGACCTTTGTCTTTCTTTTCTTACCATCTTCTAGCTGCGTTTTTATCTGATTGTTGTATTTGAGCTCGATTTGTCAGAAATCGGGCAAGCTTTTGGTCAGCTTCTGGTACTTACCCGCATGAACCATGGCGGTAGCCTCATCCCAAGCGCCGCGGCCTCCCCGTGCGGCGCACGAGGGATAAGGAGCAGCCATGTCCAACGCACCCACGCACTCTGTCCACAGCGCAATCGCAACAGGTCCGCTGCTCCTGCTCCTCTTTTTTCTGATCGGCTGCCTGGCCCCAGGGGCCGCACTCGCCGTCGACGGGAACGATGCCCTTAATTTCCGCACTATCAGCGACGGCTGCGGCCCCTTCGGTGTCGGTAAATATGAGGCACAGGACACTTCGATTTCGTACTGCATGAATCAAGACTGCCCCGGCCCCAGCAAGCCGGGAGGTCCATGGCGTACATATAACCAGGGCTGGACATGGCTCGATGACGAATTTGCCGCCATCGTCTGTCACGGATACCCCTCCAGTACATCCTTTGGCGGCCACAACCTGTCGCCCGATCTCGCCCGTGCCGCCACCCAGATTGCCGTTTGGATGCTCAACGGAACCACGCGCCCCGACGGCACCTATTCGTATACAAACAGCAAGGGAGTTGCCAGGAGCGGTAGGTTTTACGAAAACGCCGAGGCCGTAGCGGCTGCACGTTGGCTCTACGACAGCGCTAAGTCCGGATCCATTAAGGCAGCCCCACATCGAGCCAGGCGTTATCACGGCCCGGTCTCGGGCGAGGGTCGACACCAGGACATGCTCTATGTTCTGCCCGCCGTCTCCGTATCTTTCCAAAAACAATCGTCCCGGGCTGACATCACCGCCGGTAACGACACCTACAGACTCGGTGGCGCAACCTTCGATATCTTTGAAAGTGCGGGCGATGCACGTGTCGGCACTATCCAGATGGACGAAAACGGGCGTGTACAAGCAACGCTTTTGCCCAATACGGCATATTACCTGGTCGAAACCAAAGCCCCGGCAGGCTATATCCCTCGAAGCGACCGAATAACCTTCACCACACAAAACAGCGGCGAACATGTCACTATCAACGAGCAGCCCGGCACCATCACCTTGCGTATTGAAAAAATCGATGCCGCCACGGAGGCCGGCGCCCAAGTTGGGGCGTCGCTTGCGGACGCTGAATTCACCTGCGTCTCGCAATCAACTCCCGGCTGGACTCGCACCCTTACGACCGACGAAAACGGATGGGCGATCCTCAATGACGTTCCTCTGGGCACCTTTACCATCTACGAATCGAAAGCACCCGAGGGCTACCTGATTTCAAACGACTGTTGGAGCTACACCGTCGGTGCCGAGCAACTCGGAGATACGGGCATCGTTGAGCTCGAAAGCCGTATTCCCAACATCCCCATCGCTTTTGACCTTGAAATCTCGAAGTTCAAGGACCATGGCGATAACGATGAGTCTGGCCTTGAGCAGCCGGCGGAAGGCGTCGTCTTTGAAGTTGTCAGCAATAGCTCCCAACAAATCGTCGGCACGTTGACTACAAACGTTTACGGCTTCGCCTCCACCAAAGACCAGCCCGAAGCATGGTTTGGCGCAGGCAAGCGACCCGCCGGCGCTCACGGTTCCATTCCCTACGACCGCGCGGGATACACCGTTCGCGAGGTTGCAGAAACGGTCCCAGAAGGATTTAAGCAAGCAGGGGAATGGACCATCACAGCAGAGCAGACCGCAGACGGCGCCGAGCTTCAGTACATCGTTGACAACCATGCCCTATCGACACACCTTCAAATCGTAAAGCGCGATGCTCAGACCGGCGGCACCGTACCACTTGCCGGCTTTACGTTCCAGCTGCTCGATAGCCACCACGAGCCCGTCTCGCAAACATGTTGGTATCCGGCCCACAATGTAATGAATACCTTCACAACCGATACATCCGGCGCCGTCACGCTGCCTGAATCACTTAATCCCGGAACATACTACGTGCACGAGGCGTCGGCCAAGGAACCGTATCTGCGCGGAGAAGACCTGGAGATAACGATTCCCGCTGACAGAAATCTGACACCGGTCGCCGTCGCCTCGTTCTATGACGACGCCGCAACCGGAAGCATCGAAATCATTAAGACGGATGCTGTAGATGGGCGCGCCCTCGCTGGGGCCACGTTTGACATCCGCGCTGACGGCGACATCGTGCGAGCCGATGGCAGCATCGTTGCCCTGGATGGCGAAACCGTCGCCACCGTTACAACCGACGAACGGGGACATGCGCGAGTCGACCATCTTTCGCTTGGATGCGGTACCGCCACCTACGAGGTCGTCGAGACACAAGCGCCCGAAGGTTATCTGCTCAACCCGACCCCACATACTGTGAAGTTGTCGTACGCTGACCAGCAAACGCCCGTGATCGAAGTGCGCCTTGACGTTTCCAACGACTACACCAAGCTCGATGTCTCCAAAGTCGACGCGTGCGAAGGTCAGGAAGTGACAGGCGCCGAGCTTGTCCTCTGCGACTCCAATGGCAACGAAATCGATTCTTGGACTTCATCCGGCAAACCGCACCACATTGAGCACCTTTCGCCCGGCACCTACACCCTGCGCGAAACGATGTCTCCGCGTACCTACGACCTCGCCGAAGAGATAACGTTTGAAGTAAAAGCCACGGGAGAAGTTCAAACCGTAGCCATGAAGGATACCCCCATCGAGATCAGGGGAAGCGTCGATAAGCGCCAAGAGATTGCACAGCCAGTCGTAAGCAAACTCGTTGCCAACGGCGACGGAAAAAACCGAGCCAAAGCACGGGCCAATACGCAAGGCGCCTTCTCCTATACCATCGACGCCAAAAATGAGGCGAGCACCTGGGTCGACGAGTTAACCATCACCGACGACCTTGAGTGCGTCAAAGATGGTGCAGCGAAACTCGTTGCCGTTGAAACCCCCATTGCGGTCGGTGATCTAAACGGGCTGTGCAACGTGTGGTATCGAACGTCTCCGACAGGAACAAGCGATACGGGCAGGCAGGTCAATGCAACGCTTGACGACGGGCACCACAATCCTTGGCTCGAAACGGAAGAGGTTGCAAAGCTGCTGGGCGACGATGTGCGTCTCGTCGATTACGACGGGTGGCACCTATGGAAAGCAGATATCCCGACGGACAAGTCCGTCACGCTCGATACGAAAGAGATTGATCTTACAGACGACGCCGTCATCACGGGCATCCGTTTTGAATACGGTGCGGTAGCCGCCGACTTTACAACCAGAAGCGAGACGGGCTCTTGGACCCGGGATGACCTTAAAGACGAGCACGACGATCTTGACGATCTCAAGGCGGCCCTTAGCTCGGATGCCCGAGGCGCAGTCGTGCATATGCAGGCAACGTCGTCCTATACGCCCCAAACCGCACTTGCCAACAGTGCGCGCGTCGATCTTTGCCGCAACGGCGGTGGCGATAAACTCGAGGCGCATGATGAGGACCGGGTCATCCAACGATGCGCCCTGCCTCAGAACCTGCCGGCAACGGGATCTGTTCCCGTCGCCGCATGCATCACCGCACTCCTGACCTCGGGCACGGCAGCCATATGGTTCACTCGCCTTAGGTCAGCCACAAAGAAGCGCTAGCACGATGAAAAGGCGGGCGAGCCAGTCTCCCGGCTCGCCCGCCTTGGGCATAAACTATGAATCGGCTATTCAGCAGATGACGAACCGCCATCGATGGCTGCCTGATCGGACTCGGAAATACCGTCGGCACCCAAACTTTGCTCTTGCTCCACCTCTTCGTTCATTGTCGTCTCGGGCGTCGAGCCCTTAACGCCAACGACATACGCGGCCCCAAAACCCAATGCGATAGCGATCAGGGTCAAAATCAGATAGATGGGCCAATGGCGCTTGATGTACGAAAACACGCTGACTCCTTAGCGGGTCTGTCTACGAACGACGAATGACCTCGGTCACGACCTCGGACACCGTAGCGATATTGGTCGGATTGACGTTGTACGGCAGGTCATCCTCGGTGCGAGCGCAGGCAAGGCGCGGGCCGTCCACACCGGCAATCGTAAGGGCGCGACGGCTCGCCTCGAGCGCTGCGGATGCATCGGTTTTTGCATAGGGCATCTCGAACGCACCGCAATCGACGTGGAACGACTTACACACCTTGCTGACCAGATTCATGATGCGGCGATCGCCCTTAAACAGCTGCTGCTCGCCCTCGACCGTCACCACCGAAAGCCTGCCGGCACCGATAGACTCAAGGTTGATGAAGAACACACCGCGGAGCTTGTCACGATGCGAGGCCAAAAACGCCCTCATGCCGGCGCCGTCGCAATCGGACGCGCCCGTTGCGACGAACCAGATATCGTGGCCGAGCAGCTCATCGTCACCCATGGAGGCAACGGCCGAGAGCATATCCTCGGCAGAAGCACCATCGGAGGAAGTGGCGCCGCCCTTCCAACCGTCGTCGTCATCCTCGAAGTTATCCCACGAGCCAATGCCGCGGCCAGACTTCTTGGCATCGTAATCGTCTTCGACGCCCAGCCAGTCGCTCATGCTGTCCTGCTCGTTCTTCTTTTTGCGACCGAACAAGCCACCCAGGCCACGCTTCTGCGGCTTGGCGCCCGTCGAAGCAGGAGCCGAGATGGTCTCGAGCGGCTGCGCACCCGAGGAGATGGGCATGGGGGTCGCGACCGGTGCCGATGTGGGCTCGGGACCCTGCGCCGTCGCAAAGGGATCATTTGTCTGTGCCGAAGGATCGGGAAGATCGAACAGCGACGTGCGGGACGCGACATTGGCCTGTTGCATCGAAGGCAGCGACGGATCGGGGACCGAGGCAAGCGGCGACGAAGAGGGCGCGGGCGCGGCGGCGGGGTCGGGGATATTCATTTGCTGGCGCGGAGGCACCTGAGACGAAATCTGCGCCATGAGGGAGTCAACTGTCTCGTCCTGCGTGGGGGCGACATTGGCCACCGTGGCACCGGGGTCGCCCGGCGCGGGCATGGTAAAGATCTGCGTAGAATAAGGCCTGGACTCATCCGTCTTGGGAGCCTCGTCAATCGCAGGGGACTCCTGCTCCATGGCAGGAGCCTCGTCCTGCTCGGGTGCGCTGGCCTCAACGGAATCGGCCTCGTCGGCAACCGAATCATCGGCGGCGCCCTGGGCATCATCGGAGATGGGAAGGGGCTCGGCAATTGCGGTGCCCTGCTTCTCAAACGTCATCGTGGCATCAAATGACATGGTGCCATCGGCCGGCTGCTGCGCCTCAAAGGACGTCGTAGCCTCGGCAACGTCTGCGGATGTCGGCTGCGGAGCCTCGAAGGACGTCGTGGCGTCGGCGACATCGACAGGCTTCGGCTGCTCGTTCTCGCTCTGCTCGAACTCCTGTGCCGCACGCTCACGCTCGGCCTCGGCGGCCTGCTGCTGGGCGATGGCCTCCCGCTCGGCGGCTTCGCGGGCAGCGGCGCGCTTTTCCTCAAAGTCGTCGACGAACTTCTTGCCCTTCGCAAGGGCGCCCTTAAAGAAGCTAGAAGCGCTGGCACCAATCGAGGAGAACGCGGAAGCGATATCGGCATGGGGCGTTGTCGAGGGAAGCTCGGCCGAGAAATCGGTGTCACTCTCATAGGACACGCGCTGCGGATACTCGTCATAGTCTACGTCGGCGGTCTCGTCTTCAACCTGTGCCGGAGCGGCAGGCGCCAGAATATCCAGACCAGCTGCAGAATCGAGCGCGGGTTTATCGTCAGGCTCCGCGGCAGCAACAGGGGCAGCGACCGGCTCGGCGGGAGCAACAGCCGTATTGGCCGCGGGCGCAGGCTCCTGTGCAACGGGAGCGGGCTCCAGCTCGAACGTCGGCTCCTCGCCCTCTTCGTAATCGAACGTGCAGGACTCGGGAAGCATGCCGAGCGCACGGATGGCATCCGAACCAAAGCGGATGTTGCCGGCGGCATTGCGATAGAGCTTGGACTTGGGCTCGGAGACTTCGACCACCGCGGGCTCCTCCGCCGGCCCGGCGGTGGACGTTTCCTCGGTGGACACTTCGGCCTGGGCGGTCTGGTCTTGAGCCTCGGGCGCGATAACGCCGATCAGCGTCTCGTCGGCAGAGGCACCCTCAAAACCATCGATCTGTCCATCAAAAGCCTCGTCCTGCTCGGGTGCGTCGACAGGCGCCACCGGCTGGCCAAACTCGTCCTCGTCGTAGGAAGGCTCCTCATATTCAATGGTGTTGCCGTAGTCGTTTTGCTGCTGGGCCGCGGCATACTCGGCCGCCGCGCGCGCCATTTCCTCGGCGCGACGCTTCTGCTCGCCAAAATAGGTATCGAATGGAATGTCGTCGGGGAACTCGTTTTCGCCCTGATAGGGGGCGACATTGTCCATGACACCGAGCATGGCGGCAACAGAGGACTTGTTGCACACCGCGCCAGACGTGTAGGGAAGCACAAAACGGTTGGAGATGATATTGGCGGCGTTGGCCAGCGCCACAAGGGAGGCCAGGATAGCGACAACCCACAGCAGCACCTTAAGCACGCCGGGAAGCGGCAGGATACGCAGGATGGCGACAGCCGCGGGCGCAATCGTGGCGACAGGCAGGAGCTTGGCGATGAGCGCGCGATATGGAGCGTAGGGCTCGCGAGCAAGGAGCTCGGCGCGGGGGGAATCATAGTGGGCCACCACGACGACCGGGCGGTTGCGCGGAGACGCAAGCGGGCCCGAGGCCTTGTGATAGGCGATGACATTTTGGCTCACACCGGTCTTTCCCAGGCGCGAAACCACGGGATGCCCCGTGCGCTCGAGCACGTAGAGCACGGCGCCGACAATGGCCAGCAAGGTGCCGACCAAGCCGATACCGCCGCCGATGCCCATTAGCAGGGCGCCGGCAAACGCCAGAATACCGGTAACGGCAAACGCCAACCTGCTGGGCGCGGGAGCATTAAATTCCTGCACCTCGGGGTCAAAGCCGTGGTTGCGGAAAATCTGGGCGATATCCTCGGCAGCCAGGCGCTCCTCTTCGCTGCACGCCGGCGTGATGCCAGTGCTCTGCAGCAGGTGGTTAATATAGTTCTGGGTGTTCGCCATGTGCGCTCCACATCCATAGTCCGACAAATAGGCCCAATGCATGCACATTAGAACCGTATATAGTCGAAAGTATACCCCGAGCGAGCGCAAACGACCGAATTCGGGCCATCTTAACGCCGCGAGCGGACAAGGATATAGCCTAATCTCCATATCGGACTAAAATCATGGCATCAAACGACCTTCTCATGCGAGGATTCTATGACGGCAAGCGACGCGACCGCGACAATTAAAAAGGGTGCACCCGAGCCCGGTTTCGATAAAACGGCTCAGCGCATCCTCAACCTTTTCTTTGTACTCAACAGTTCTCCCGAACCGCTGACGACCGAGCAGATCGTCCTGGATTCCGATTTGGGGTACGGCTCGGGCAATATCGACTCAGACAAGCGCAAGTTCCGCCGCGATCGCGACAAGCTGCTCGAACGCGGCATCGTTATCAGGGAAGTTCGTGCTGCCGGAGCGCAGGAAACCGAGGAGAGCGCGTGGACGATCGACCGCGAGCACACGTTTGCCGCGGGCGGTCTCATCACCGCAGACGATGCCGACATCCTGCTCAACGCCATCGACCAGACACTCGCGGCAGGCTCATCCACCTTTGCCGCGCCGCTTGCCGACATTCGCTCCAAGATTGCCTACCTCACCGGTATGTCGACGACAGGAGAGGCACCGATCCGCCGCTCTCCCGCCGTCGATGCGGTATGGAGTGCCTTTGCCGAGCGTTGCGCGCTGCGCTTTTTGTACCAAAACGGACGCGGTGAACAACGCGAGCGGACCGTTTGCGTCTACGGCATGTTCGAGCGCGAAGGTGCGGCATATTTCTGCGGCCTCGACAATGCCACCGACAATATCAGAACATTCCGCTGCGACCGCATCATTCGCGCCTGGAGGCCTTCGAAAGCCTACGCCATTCCTGCGGATTTCAACCTCAACGATTACTTATTCTTTGAGTTCGATTTTGCCGACCGCCCACCCGTTGCGGCTACGTTCTCGTTTGCGCGTGAAGCGCAGGCCGATATGATCAGCGGTCTCACGCGCGGACGAGGCGAACTCATGCGCACCGAAGCAGGTTGGACATGGACCGTTGACGTACGCGACTTTGAGGCCGCAGCCTCGTTTTGCATGGCCCATGCCATGGATGGCATGAGGCCTGTCGCCCCCGATGCTCTCAAGCGGGCGTGGAATCACCTCATCGAAAGGACGGTGCACGAGTATGCCCGTGCGTAAACTCACCAGCGAGCAAAGACTCTCGCGCGCCATCGACATCATGGAGGCCCTCTACGCCGCCGGCGAGAATGGCATGACACGAGACGAGCTTTGTAGCCGTTTTGATATCACGGGGGCATCGCTCGACGAGATTCTCGAGATTGTCTCAACGCTTGCGGACCGAGAATCGGGCGCACGTATTATCTGCGAACGCCGCGGCGAGTGCGTGGTCCTCACCGGTGATGCGGGGCGCGTGCTACCGCTGCGTCTGAGTGCCGCCGAAGGCGCTGTGCTCAACCATGAACTTGAATCATTGGGGATCGAACCCCAAGCGGCGGCTCGAATACGGCACGCCCTTCTTCCCGAAGAGCTCGGCTACAACCAGCGCGTCTTTGACACCGTCGCCCACGGATCGCACTGGCAGCAGCTGAGCTGCGCCATTCGGGACGGCGTTCGCTGCCGCATCTCGTATCGCTCGATGGATGACGCACAAGCACGCGAGCGTTTGGTCGACCCCTTGCGCATCACAACAAACGGCGACCAAACGTATCTGATTGCCTGGGATGTCGCGGTCGACGAGCAGCGTACCTATCGCATGGATAAAATCGAGGGCCTGGTCTTGACCGACGACTCCGTCGTGCGCCACGCACCGGAGCCCGCGACCCTCCACGACTCCCTCGCCCAGGCGGAGCGGAACGCGAAGCTTCTCATGCCGCGCGCCTTGGCAGAGCGCCTAGACTGGCCCGGCATCATGTCGATTGAACCCAATGGGGCGGACTGCTCAACAGTGAACGTGCGCTACGGCTCCGAACGCTGGCTGTTAAGCCAGGTAATCGCAGCAGGCGGGGCCATCCGCATCTTGGATGACCCCGCCCTGTCAGAGCGTCTGTGCGATATGGCAAAATCCCTCGTCTGTCCGCTTTAGCGGCGCCGCTCGTGGCGTGAGCGCCACAGCTGTAGATAGTGCCCGATTTGTGCCGATTCGATGCGCTGATAGGAACTCGTGGGCAGCGACGTTAAGAATTTCTTGCCGTAGCCCTTCGTCACCAGGCGCGGGTCGGCCAAGATGAGTACGCCACAATCGGTCGACGAGCGAATGAGGCGACCGGCTGCCTGCTTGACCTCGAGCACGGCCTCGGGCAGCGAATAGCGCGCCCAAGCGCGGTCTTCACGCAGATTGCGCTCGCATGAGAGCGGGTCTGTGGGGCTCGAGAACGGCAGCTTGGGGATGATGACGCAGCGCAGCGTCTCGCCGCTGGCGTCAAACCCTTCCCAAAAGGCCTTAAGCGCAAAGAGCGACGAGGTCGGTTCGTTGATGAAGCGATCGCGCAGACGGCGAGGAGACGAATTGCGCTGCTGGCAGTTGAGTTCCAGACCCGCACGAGCCATCTTGGGCTCGACGCGAGCGTACAACTCCTCCATGTCGCGCCTGTTGGTGAACAGCGTGAGCACCGAGCCGCGCATGGCCAGATGAGCGTCGACCAGCACACGCTCGAGCGCCGAAAGATAGCCTTCACGGTCGCGCGGATCGGGGATATCCCCGGCCACGACCACGGCCATATTCGAATCGAAGTCGTAGCTCGAATCCAAGTGCAGCGACGATGATGTCGAGGCACCGATGCGATCGAGGCCGACGGCGTGGTTAAAGTGCTCAAAGCTCTTGGAAACCGTCATGGTCGCCGATGCAAAGATAGCCGTGTGGACCTCGGGCAGCCACTCGGTTGCCAAGGCCTCACCAATATCGATGCGCTCCGCGGTCATCGACTCGCCGCCGGCGCGCAATCTGCGATTGACTTGCAGCGAGTACACGTAGTGTTCGTCGGTGCCGTCAATGATGAGCTTGAGGTTCTCGACCAGCTCGTGTAGGCGGCGCGAGATATCACCCAGGTCGACAACAACCTCGGGCTTGTCGGCGGCGACGGCTTGTACCAGCGCGTCGACGCTCTTGTCAGCTTGTTCCAATGCGTCAATAGCAGTGTAGGCCGACTGTAAGAAATCATGCCAGTCGTCAGATTCGCGCAGCTCGGGGCCAATCCATAGGTTCGCATTGTCATAGCCCCCGCGCGCACGGCGGCCAAGCTCGCGAACGCCGTCAAACACATCGGCGATTGCCATGCTCGCGCGCGCGGCCGTCGACGTCGCCTTGGCGGTTAGACCCAGGTAGAGCGTAGAGCCCTCCGAAGCTGCCAAATCGCGGGAAACCTGGCTCAGTGCACCGGTGCTCGAGCCACCCAGGCGCTCAAACAGAACGCGCGATTCATCCGCCGACACCACGCGCGCCCATTGACGGCGAGCCTCGCGCTCGATGGAGTGGGCCTCATCGATCACCCAGTGACGAATTGGAGGCAAGATTCTGCCCTCGGCCGCAACGTTGCGGAACAGCAGGGAATGGTTGGTGACCACCACATCGGCATGCGCCGCGCGACGGCGGGCGCCGTGGACCAGGCATTTATCGGGGAAAAACGGGCATAGGCGACGGGCGCACTCGCGCGACGCCGTCGTAAAGTCGGGACGGTTGACGCTGCGCCAGCGAATGCCGAGCGAGTCGAGGTCGCCATCGGCCGACTGACACACGTACGCCATGATGACCGCGACTGCCGTAAGCGTGTCGGCAGGATCACGCTTAGTCGTAATTTCGACTTGGCCACGGCTCATGCGCTCAAGCTTGCGCAAGCATGGATAGTGGTCATAGCCCTTGAGGGCGCAAAACGATAGGCCTCCTTCCAGCTGCTCGGCAAGTTTGGGCAGCTCATGATACATGAGCTGGTCGGCAAGATTATTCGATTTAGTCGCGATACCAACCGTGATGTTGTTGCGGCGCGCTGCCTCGGCAAAAGGCACCAGATAGGCCATCGATTTGCCGACGCCCGTCCCCGCCTCAATCACGCGATGCGTTCCCGTAACGAGCGCGTCACGGACCTCGAGCGCCATCGCGATTTGCTCATCGCGCGGCTCGTACGTGGGATACATGCGATTAACCAGACCGCCCGGGGCATAGTCCGCCTCGATTTCCTCGCGGCTCGGCATCTTAAGGACCGGTAGCTCGTCCGCATCAACGCGATCATCGGCCCGATCGGCCTTGAGTACGTCGGCGCGGGCGGCGCTGAGAGAGAAGATGGAACCGGGGTTCTGTCCCGCCAAGAACGAGAAGATGGGACGATAAGACCAGGGCACGTCGGGGTGCATGTCGGCCAGACGCGCCATTAAGCCCTGAGGCAAGTCGGAGAGCGCCACGAGCAACACACGCCACACGCCACACAGGGCGTCGACATCGGCGTTGGCGCGGTGCGACACCGAGTCGCAGCCAAACAGGTCGGCCATAAAAGACAGCTTGTGCGAGGCCAGGCGCGGAAGTGCGATGCGCGACAGTGCCAGCGAATCGATCCAGATGTCGCTGACGTTGACACCGCCCTTGACCGACTCGATAAACGAACGGTCGAAGGTGGCGTTATGCGCAATCACCGGGCAGCCGCCGACAAAATCGGCGAGAGCGGCCACGGCCTCGACGGCCGATGGGGCATCCACCACATCGGCGTTTGTAATGCTCGTGAGTTCGGTAATCTCGGCGGGAATCAGCTGCTTGGGATGCACGAAGGTATCAAACCGATCGACAACCTCGCGGCCCGAAAGGCGGGCAGCCGAGATCTCGATCAGCTCGTTGTCCTGCACCGAAAGACCCGTGGTCTCGGTATCGAGGACGATAACATCTTCCTCGATGAGACCAAACGATTGGGTTTTGGCGCGCTCGGCAAGCGTGGCATAGGAGTCGATGACAAACTGCGGCGTTCCCGTCGAAACAGCGTCCTCGATTAGCATGCAACGCCCGCTCGACGAAGTCCCATACGAATCAGACTGTCACAGACCTGCGGGAACGTCATGTCGTCGGTGTGGCGAATCTCATCCGGATACAGCGACGTATCGGTCATGCCGGGAATCGTGTTGGTCTCCAGGATGACGGGGCCGTCCTCGCTCACGATAAAGTCACTGCGCGAGATGCCCAAGCAACCGAGCGCCCTATGGGCGGCACAGGCTAGCTCCTGGGCACGAGCGTAGTTCTCGGGCGAAATCTGCGCCGGAATGCGATGGATGTCCGTAGGGTCGACATACTTCACGTCCAGATCGTAGAACTCGCAATCCTCGGGCTTACGGATCTCAACGATCGGCAGGGCGCGCACGTCATCCTCGCCGTATACGCCGACGGTGATCTCGGTACCCTCGATACACTTCTCGACCAGCACTTTGTCGCCGTACTCAAACGCCTTGGCGATTGCCGCGGGAAGCTCGGAGGGCTCATGGACCAGGGAAATGCCATAGCTGGAACCGTTTACGGCCGGCTTCACAAAGCAGCGCTCGCCACAAACCTCGACGATATGATCGATATCGACTTCATCGCCCACCTCGAGCGCAAGGCCGGGGGCAATGGGAATGCCTGCCTTGGCGTACAGGAGCTTAGAGACCTCCTTGTCGGCACCGCAGGCGCTGGCAAGCACGCCCGAGGCCGTGTAGGGGATACCCAGGGTCTCCATGGCACCCTGCATGGCACCATCCTCACCGCCGGCGCCGTGCATGGCGATAAACGCCACGTCAAAGCCGCCGGTCGCCATGGTTACCATAAAATCATCGGCAGCCGTGTCGAGCAGCTCCACCGAAGTGTAGCCGGCCTCCTTCAAGGCCACCACGACGTTCTTTCCCGAATTGAGCGAGATCTCGCGCTCAGCGGAATGACCGCCCGCCAAGACCGCTACGTGCATGTTCTCTAGGCTTTTACCCGGCATGGGCAGACTCCTCCTCTATAATTTCTGCAGCTGATACCATATTGTAGCGATACCCTCTACGTTTCCCCAAAATCGAAAGGCTTCCATGAATCCCAGGACTAAATCTCAGGACATTCGCGACTTGAGCCAAAACGATATTCGCGAGCTTGTGGCCGAACTCGGCCAGCCCGCCTTCCGCGCGAAGCAGCTCATCGAATGGGTCTTTGAGAAGAACGTTTGTTCGTTTGACGATATGACCAACCTTCCTAAGGCTTTCCGCGAGCAGCTTAAAGAGGCTTTTGCCTTTGACACGCCGACTGAACTCACCAAACAGGTTTCCAAAGATGGCTCTCGCAAGTATCTGCTCGAGTACCACGACGGCATTTCCGTCGAGACTGTCGGTATGCCCCGTCGTAACAAGCTTTCCGTCTGCGTTTCCACCCAGGCAGGCTGTGGCATGGGTTGTGCATTTTGCGCCACTGGCCTTAACGGCCTCAAGCGCTCGCTGACAGCCCAGGAGATCGTCGACCAGGTGTTGCACGTCTCGAATGATTTTGGCGAGCGTGCTACAAGCGTCGTTTTCATGGGCCAGGGCGAGCCCTTTGCTAACTACGACGAGGTTCTCAAGGCTCTGCGCATCCTTAACGATCCCGACGGTATCGGTATTGGAGCCCGTCACCTTACTGTCTCTACCAGCGGTGTTATTCCCGGTATTCGCAAGTTTGCCGACATTCCCGAGCAGTTTACGCTCGCTGTGTCGCTGCACTCCGCTATCCAGTCCACGCGCAACAAGCTTATGCCTGGCGTCAAGAAGTACACGCTTCTGCGCCTTCATGAGGCGCTGCAGCTCTACACCGAAAAGACGGGCCGCCGCCCAACTTATGAGTACGCCATGATCGAGGGCGTCAATGACACGAATCCCGAGATGCAGGCGCTCTGCGACTTCTGCGAGGGAACGCTGTGCCACGTTAACCTGATTCAGCTTAACGACATTGAGGGCAGCCCGCTCAAGCCGTCGCCGATTCATAAGGTCGAGGATCTTCAGCGCCGCCTTGAGTCTCGTGGCATCGAGACCACGATCCGTAATTCTCGCGGCAATGATATTGATGCCGCCTGCGGTCAACTGAAGCAACGTTTCAAGGTCCAGAAGAACGCATAGGGGAGTCTGCACCACCATAACGTTTCATGTGAAACATCCGACAGCCCTGGTTGACAATAATGCAACCAGGGCTGTTTCATTTGTTTTCATCCTAGTGGACTTGAATTACGTGAATTTAGCTTTATGGCCAAAATAAGTGGCCCTTGTCTCATAAATCAGACAAGGGCCACTTCAAAATAGGCAAGTAATTGTTAGGTACCTAATAACCAACATTTTCCCATTGATGGTTAACCCAGTCTTGGTTAATCTTGGGATTCTTAGTCACCTGAGCAGTGCGCATAGCGACATCTTCGGTCATCACATCCATTTTCTTCTTAGATGTATCGACGATATCCTGAGCTCCGCGCAACAGTCGACCTCGAAGTTCATCATCTGTCGCAAGCTTATAACCAGCAAAGGCACCAGCAACGACAGTGGTTGCCAACGCAACGACCGCGAGAACCTTATTCTTCATCCTGATCCTCCTGCCCAAATTGAATCATTTCACCAAGGATACGGGAGAGCTCCTCCTCGTCTTTGAACTCGATTTCGATTTTGTTCTTACCACGCGAGCTCTTCACGCGTACATTCGTGTTGAAAACTTGACGAAGTACTCGAGCGGCCTTTTTGAATGACTGAGGTGTTGCTGGCCTCGGAGTCCTTGGCGTCTCTCCGGCAGAAAACAACGGAGCAAGATTTTCTGTCGCTCTAACTGAAAGACCTTCTGCAACAACTTTCTCAGCAAGTCGAATCCTGGCATCTTCATATGGAACTGCAAGAATCGCTCTCGCATGGCCGGAAGTAAGCTTGCCCTCGAAAATCATCTGCTGCACAACTTCGGGAAGATCTAGCAAACGAAGTGAATTTGTAATTGCGGAACGAGACTTACTGACAGCCTTTGATAACGCCTCTTGCGTCATGCCGCTGGCATCAATGAGCTGACGATAACCCTTCGCCTCTTCGACGGGATTCAAATCAGAACGCTGAAGATTCTCGATAAGAGCAAGAGCGAGCATCTCCTCATCATTAACTTCCTTAATGATGACCGGCAATTCTTCGAGACCAGCAAGTTTCGACGCCTGGTAACGACGCTCACCGGCAATAATCTCATAGCCGTTTCCATGCTTTCGAACCAACAACGGCTGCAAAACGCCATGTTCTTGGATCGACTCGCTCAACTCGCGAAGTTCAGTTTCGTTAAAGTGAATTCGCGGCTGATTGGGGTTGGGAACGATATCCTCAATAGGTAGTTTTGTTTCAGATGCGGCATTTGAAGCCGATGCAGCTGAACCACCGGTCTCGTACTCGGCCTCAGAGACCAAAGCATTGAGTCCACGTCCCAATCCGCCACGTTTCTTTGCACTAGGCACGCTTGATCACCTCTTTTGCAAGGTTCATATACGCTTTTGCACCCTTATTTTGAGGTGCATAGGTAATTACCGGCTCGCCAAAAGACGGAGCCTCAGAGATTTTTACGGTACGAGGAATTAAGGTCTTAAAAGCCTTATCGCCAAAGTACGACTGAACTTCCTCAACAACTTGATTCGACAGAGAAGTACGCGAGTCATACATGGTCATAAGCACACCATAGGTGTCTAAGCCCTTATTCAGACGTGATTTGACCATCTTCATTGACTCAAGCAGCTTCGTAACGCCCTCGAGTGCGTAATACTCACACTGGATCGGAATCAAAACGCTATCTGCTGCGGTCAAAGCATTGATGGTAAGCAGGCCGAGCGAAGGAGGACAGTCGATGAATATAAAATCAAACTCATCCTGAATCGGCTCAAGCAAATCTTTGAGGCGGGTTTCACGAGCAATTGCGCTTACGAGCTCAATTTCGGCACCTGCAAGCTGAATTGTCGCCGGAATAACGAATACCTTTTTGCAATTTGTATCAAGAACAAGCGATTCTGCCGGCACGTCATTCAGCAATGCATCATAGATGCACTGATCAAGGTCTTCTTTTTCAATTCCAAATCCGCTAGTGCTGTTTCCTTGCGGATCAAAATCGACAATCAGTGTCTTGCGTCCCTGTTCACCCAGTGCTGCAGCAAGGTTTACAGCCGTCGTCGACTTACCGACGCCGCCTTTTTGATTGATGATTGCAATGATACGCGTGTCTTTTGCGCTCTTCGAACGCT
Source organism: Collinsella sp. (assembly GCA_036304385.1). Taxonomy (GTDB): domain Bacteria; phylum Actinomycetota; class Coriobacteriia; order Coriobacteriales; family Coriobacteriaceae; genus Collinsella. Next base: position 18,407 of record JAXIYS010000078.1, read on the forward strand.
TAACGTCGCGAAATCCCACGGTCCCTCCTGGTGTGTATTAAAGCTGTCAAACGGAGGATGTTTCACGTGAAACACTCCGATTCAATATCAACCGCCATGTTTCACGTGAAACACTGCAAGTTGTTAGTATCCATTATGTTTCACGTGAAACATCTAGGCAAGCGGATTCTTCTTTGCCATGCCATTTGCACGTGGCAATGAAACGGATGCTGGATGACTCTTCTTAAGAACAATGAATTCCCTGTGGCCCAAGCCCTCAGGCAAATCGATTGCGTCATTCAAAAGCAAAGTGAAGCCGCTGATCTTAGCCGCTGACATGCCGGAAGCAAGCTCATCATCCGATGGATTGCCCTTCGTGATAACAAATAGCCCACCGTCCTTGAGATACGGAGCCGCATACTCAACAAGAATCGGTAGAGGGGCAAGTGCGCGGGCGGTTACGACAGAGAACTGCTTCTTATGGCTCCGGGCATATTCTTCAAGTCGATCATGGACTGCATGACCGTATTTCAATCCAAGAGCATGAACAAAAGAATTGACAGCATCAACCTTCTTGCCAACAGAGTCAATATAAGTAGCTTTACGATGCGTGGTTATCGTTAATGGAATACCAGGGAAACCCGCACCAGTTCCCATATCGAGCAAAGCTCCCTCAGGAGCCTTATTGATATAAGGGAGCAAGACAAGTGAGTCGAGGATATGAAGTACCGCAGCGTCTTCTACGTTAAGAATACGGGTGAGATTGGTTGTCTTATTTGTTTCTAGAACCAAATCCAAATGCTGAATACATTTCCTCAGCTCAGTATCAGTTACACTCAGGGAATACTCTTTGCAATAGGAAGTTAGACGACTCAGCATCTCGTCAGCCTGCTGGTCTGTAAGTACAAACAACAGAAGCTCCTTTCTGACAAAAATCAGTGTATCGAGAACTTTTGACAAAAAAAGGGGGACGTGGAAACCACGCCCCCTTAGCATAAGCTCGAGTAGATTATCGAGCAACAATCACCACATGGCGATCAGGGTCAGAACCCTCAGAATGGGTATCGACGGCATCATTACCACGAAGTGCAATATGAACCAGTCGGCGCTCATAGGCATTCATGGGCGGAAGCGAAACACTCTTATGAGTACGGATGGCACGCTCGGCGGCAGACTGAGCCATAGAGGCAACCTTGTCCTGACGACGGCTCTTGTAGCCCTCAACGTCAACCACAACCGGATACCTAAAGCCAAGCTTGCGGCTCACCAGCAAAGAGAACATAACCTGAAGGGCATCGAGGGTACGACCATGACGGCCAATGAGAACAGCAAGATCAGGAGCCGTAACATCCAAAATCAACTCGCCCTCGTCGCCCTCGTACTCATCAATAGGAGAGTTGGCGGCATCGAAGTGCGAAAGGATGGAACGCAGAATAGAAATCGCAACATCGGCAATGGTGTCGAGCTCCTCATCGGTCAGCTCTTCACCGGCCTTGTAGCGCTGTGCAATCTCGGGATAATCGCCCGCAATCTGCGGGGCAACCTCCTCAAGCATATCCTCGATGATCTCTTCAGACATAACGTACTCCAAAAGTTAGGTACCTAAATAAGATTGATATCCCGACTACTTCTTCTTGTGCGGACGCGGCTTCTTCTCGCGACGGGTAACCTCGACCTGCAGCGGAGCGTTCTTGAGGCGCTCCTCCTCATCGGCCTTGGCCTTGTCGATAACCTTCTGCGTCACAAAGATCTGCTGGATAACCTGCCAAGCAGAAGACACATCGTAGTAAAGCAGAACGCCGACGGGCAGGCTCCAGCCCATCCAAAGCATCATGACGGTCATGACGACGGCCATCATGCGCATGCTCTGGGCCTGCTGACCAGTCTGATTGCGAGACATATACAGCTGCGGAATCAGGGTCAAGACAGCGAACAGAATCAGGCAAACCAGCGCAGGCAGCGCAACCATAAAGCCATCGGCAAAGGAAGCGCTCGGCGTGGTGGTAAGGTCAGGCAGGATGTTGAAGAACGAGAACGTGCCGTCGCTAAAGTAGTTCGGCAGGTTACGCAGCAGCGTAAACAGGGCGAACAGGACAGGCATCTGGATCAACAGCGGCAGACAACCAGCCATGGGGTTGAACTTGTTCTCGCTGTAGAACTTCTGCATCTCCTCGGCCTGGCGCTGGGGATCGTCGGCATAGCGCTCCTGGATCTCGAGCATCTTAGGCTGCAGCACCTGCATGCGAGCCGTCGACTTGGTCGACTTGAGCATAAGCGGCGTCAGCAGCAGACGGATGATGACCACCAAAATGATGATGGACAGGCCCCAGTCGACCGCAAAGGTCTGGATGAGCTTGAGCAGCTCAAAAAGGATGTTAACGATCCAATCCCACATGTAAGTTTTCCTCCGATAGCGAGTGCCCGCTAAGGCACAGGGTCATAACCGCCGACGTGCAGGGGATTGCAGCGAGCGATGCGCCTCACGGCAAGCCAGCAGCCTCTCAAAACACCGTACTTCTCAATCGCCTGGATAGCGTATTGTGAGCACGTTGGGTAATAAATGCAGGCGTCAGGCAATAAGGGCGAAATAACCTGTTGATATATGCGAATAGGAGCGATGGCAACACGTCGCAAAACGTGATTGCTCATCGCTCCTCCCCGGCAACGCCGGCGCGTTTCATAAGCGAACGCAATGCCTTGTCCATCTCCTGCGGCGAGGAAACCCTCGTCTTGGGAGTCGCGAACAAGATGATGTCATAACCCGCAACGGGAAATCCACAGCTGCGGGCGGCCTCGCGCATCACACGCTTAGATCGGTTGCGCACGACAGCACAACCGAGTCGTTTAGCACCAACGAAGGCGACCCTTCCGGAGTCGCCTTCGCCAACCGATTCACATATGGTCATTCGAATCAGAGGGTGATTGAAACGACGCCCCTGACTGAACACATGCTCGAAATCTTGCCGAGACTTAATAGTCTTCATGCGAGATGTGTGTATCGCTGCTAGACAGTGAGACGCTTGCGGCCCTTGGCGCGACGACGGGCGAGCACGGCACGACCACCCTTAGTGGCCATACGGGCACGGAAGCCATGGGTCTTGGCACGCTTACGCTTATTAGGCTGATACGTACGCTTCATCTTAAGTTCCTCCTGCTGCATTTCGAGTGTCCGCGGGGGCGCGGACGCAGATATAGACACGTGAGCTTGAAGATTGTAGGGAAATCAATGTTCAAATGTCAAGAAATCAAAGGTGAAAGGTTGCAAAGAGTACACGGTTCCCCCATAAGCAGAACCGGCATTTGAGGCAGCAGGCAACTTTTCACGAAATTTCATCGAGTTTTCAACAGGTCATGTTGGAAATGTTGAGAACTTTTCGTCCGTTTTCCAAAGTTTTCAACAGATTTTGAAAACTTGTCGAAAGATGAGAAACATTGCGTGGTGAGCTACTATTTTTTCAAAACCTTTTGAAAGATTGCGAGCGGCATGTCTGACGACTTCTACACCATGGTCGATTCCGGTGATCCGGCACCCGACAACGAGCACATCACCGGCGTGCGCGAAGAACGCAACGAGAGCGAGCAGGTCACCGCACAAGCACCAAAGGCTATGTATGCAGCGCGCATCGCGGTCTACGACGACATGCTGTCGACACCACGTGTCATCGTCATCGAACCGCAAGACGTCCGTACCTACTTGGAAGAGACAACTAACACCGTCTATCAGTGCATGAAAGAACAGGGAGGACGCATCTCGCTGATGGTTATCCGCGAGATTGTCGAAAACTTTATCCACGCGCATTTCGCAGAGCCCATCATCTCAATTCTCGACGGTGGCGATACCATCCGCTTTGCCGATCAGGGTCCGGGCATCGACGACAAAGAGCGTGCCTTCGACTTTGGCGTAACCAGCGCAAACAGCAAGATGAAACGGTATATCCGCGGCACCGGCGCCGGGTTTCCCATGGTACAGGAGTACTTGGAAAACGCCGGCGGCGCCGTCTCCATCGAGGACAACATGGGCAACGGCACCGTCGTGACGGTGAGCCTGGACCCCAAGCGCGTGCAGGAAATCGAACGTGCTGGCGGGCGCGGGGCAGCCGTGCGGCCCGAAACAGAGCAGCAGGCATATCCCATGCCGGGCGCCTTCACGCAGCAACCCGCAGCGATGCAACAGGTGCAACAGCAAATGGCCCCCATGCAGCAGCCTGGCATGGCCCCCATGCAAGAGCTCCAGGCACCCTCGGGCGCGATTCCCCAAAACATACCCGATGCAAAGCCAGCGATGGGCCAGGACGCGGGAACCTTGCAGCAGATGGCGGGCGCATCGGCCGCACAGCAGATGTCCTATCAACCGAACCCGCAAGGGTATCCGGCTCAATACGCACCGCAAACGGGATATGCGCAGGCATACCCCCAGCAATACCCGCTGGGATACCAGCAGCCGTACCAACAGATGCCCCAGGCGCAGTACAACCCATGGGCCCAGCAGATGCCCCCGCAGCCTTACCAACAGTGGCCTCAAAGTTTTCAACAGCAGCCGCTGCCCATGCAGAGTTCTCAACAACCAGCAGCTCAAATGATGTATCCTAATGCGGCGAATCAATATGCACAGCCGCAGCAAAACGTATTTGTGAGCGAGCGCGGCGAAGCGGCACTGGGCTATCTGGCTCAAAACCAGGAGTGTGGCGCAACCGACCTGGCACGAGCGTTTGGAAACTCAGCGCCCACGTGGTCGCGAACGCTCAACGACTTGGCACAGGCCGGCTTGGTATTCAAACATGGCCAGAAATATCATCTGACCGAAATAGGCAGCGCTCGCGTGCGAGCCCAAAGTTAAGGAGCGGGAGAAACAGTGGACGAGGAAGCAAGCATCATCCTGGGAGATGCCATCGCCTTTTGTCAGCGCGACGGCCAAGATGCACGCCTCATCAACATGCTGGGACAATCGCGCGCCGTAAGTTTAACCGAGGACACTCTGACGATTGAGGCCCCTTCGCGCTTTGCCATCGCTCAGCTCAAAAAGCATCAGCCGACCATCGAGGCGTACCTAGAAGAGATCGCCTTTGCACCGATCGCGCTCAATATCGTGGCACCGCAAGGCGCCTCGGCAAATACGGCCCCGGTCACCCACCCGGTAGCGACCGCCACCGCAGCGGCAACGCCGGCGCCCGAGCCTCGACGCGACGATGTTTCCCGTGAAACCTTGGCACCGCAGCCGACCGCTTCGGTCGCACCGGCGGTAGAGCCAACCCCCTCGCCCATCCCGACCGCCACGCATATGCCCGTCGCACATGAGGCGACACCCGGCGAGGAATCGGGCATTGCAATCAAAAACACGTTGTCCGCCGACGATTTCCGCCGCATGATGACCCAAATGAATGGCAGGCCACCGGCGAAAAGCGCGAGTTCGTCCGCAGCGCCGGCAGCACCTTCGGCGGCGGCCCCGGCGGCAGTCGAGAAAAACGCGGACGGGGCACCCCTCGCAGCGAATTCGAAATTCACGTTTGAAAACTTCGTCTTCGGACCGGAGAACAGTCTTGCCTACCGATCGGCGCTCAAATTCGCCATGCTTGCAGACACGCCCGGTACCTGCACGTCGCTGTTCATCTACGGCAAATCGGGCCTGGGCAAGACGCACCTGCTGCTCGCCATCAAAAATGAGCTGGCAGAGAAATCGCCCGAGATCAAGGTGAAGTACGCCAACTCGCAGGCATATCTGGACGACTTGATGACGGAATTCGACCGCCAAAAGAAGAGCAACGCCCCCATTATGCAGGCGTACCACGGCGTCGACGTGCTTATCATCGATGACATCCAGAACATCATTGGCAAGCGCGCGAGCGTGGATTACTTCTTCCAGTTGATGGACGAATTCATCCGTAACAACAAGAAAGTCGTGATCGCCGCCGACCGCGCTCCCAAAGACCTTAATATGGACGAACGCCTGACCAGCCGCTTTAATGCCGGTCTGCTGTGTCTGGTGGCGGAGCCTAGCTACGAGATGAAGTACAAGATTTTGCAGCGTTATTACGAGAACACGATCGCCGCCGCGCCAGAGGCGGGCAACGACTCGCTGCTGGCGGCCTACGGGGGCGACGGCGGACATCTGACCGACGCGCACTTTAAACACATGGCCGAGGTCTCGGGCACCAACATTCGCGAGCTCGAGAGCTTTTGCGAGCGTTGCGCCGGCGAAGCGGGCGATCGCGAGCGCGAGGGCAGGGAACTCACCTTTGACGACATCGACGCCATCGCCAACCAGTACTTCGACACATCGGCCAAGAAGATCAATGTGCAGACGGTCCAGTCCGTCATCGAGGAGCAATACGGTGTGACGCACGAGGAGCTCATCGGGCCTCGCCGCAACGCCAATATCGCCAAGGCGCGCCATATCGCTATCTACCTGGCGATCGAGATGTGCGAGATGACGACAACGGCCGTGGGTGCCGAGTTTGGCAACCGCAACCACTCGACCGTCAGCACGAGCTACAAAAAGGTTCAGAAGATGATTCAGGAAGACCGGACTGTTACCGAAGACCTCAAATCGCTGCGCGATAAAATTACACTGCGCTCGTAGGTAAATGAACACACCTGTTGAAAACTTGTCGAAACGAAGGCTATAAGGTGTCGAAAACTCGAGCCGCGGTGATGAAAAGTTTTGCGCAGGTTTTGAACGTGGAAAACATGCCCGGTTGCACACAGGTTCCTGTCGATTCTCTTTTTAGGGCTGACCTGCACTTTTAGGAGTAATCAACAGTTTCGTCAGTACTATTACTATTATTAAGATATTTATATCTATAGAAAGGTATTAAAAGATGAAGTTCACCGTCAGCCAGAGCTCGCTTACGCAAGCCATCGGCGTCGTTATGAAAGGCGTCGCTTCGGCATCCACCCTTCCCATTCTGTCGGGCGTGCTCGTTAAGGCACAAGACGGCATCTTGGAATTCCAGACCTCCAACTACACCATCTCGATTCGTCACCGCATTGCGGCTCATGTCGAAGAGGAGGGCGAGATGGTGATTCCCTGCAAGATGCTCTCCAACATCACCAAGACCCTTCCCGATGCCCCGGTCACCTTTGAGCTGTCCGAGCGTCAGGTTTTGATTGGCTGCGAGAAGAGCTCTTTCCGCCTCAACACGCTCGATGCCAACGACTTTCCCGAGTTCCCGGCATACGCCATCGAGAGCGCCGTCGAGCTGCCGACCGATATCCTGTCCGAAATGGTGAGCCGCGTATGGCGCGTCACCTCGACCGACAAGGCCCGCCCCATCCTGGGTGGCGTGCACATGAAGGTCGAGAACAACACCGTGCGCCTGGTCGCGACCGATTCCTTCCGACTGGCCGTGTGCGATACGCAGGTCGAGACCTCGACCCTCGAAGGTTCCTTTGAGCTCAACGTGCCTGCCGACGCCTTCAACGACGCGCTGAGCATCATGGCGAGCCAGGCTACCATCATGATCGGCGCAACCGACACCCAGGTTGTCTTTGAGGCCGGCAACACCACCTACGTGTCGCGCCGCATCGAGGGCGTATATCCCAATTACAAGCAGCTCATCCCCGATTCATGCGTGACGAGCGTCAAGATTGACGTAGCCGCCTTTAACGCCGCCCTCAAGCGTGTGGCCGTTATCGCGAGCGCCAACCCCGCTGTCAAGTTTGAGATCGATGTTGAGAACGGCCAGATGGGCCTGTCCTCCATTTCCAACGACCAGGATCTGGCGCAGGAGACGATCGATGTCGAGGCCGAGGGCGAGTCGGGCACCATCGCCTTCAACTACCACTACATCTTTGGCTGCCTCAATGCCCTGTCCAAGGAGAAGGAGATCACGCTGGAGCTCAAGAGCTATTCGCAGGCTGGCATCTTCAAGTCCTACGACAAGATCAACTACCTGTACCTGGTCATGCCGGTACGCATCTAGCACTGCCCATGACCATGTTCGCACGCGATCTTTCCGTTGCGCGCTATCGCAGCTTCGACAGTTACCGCCTTGCCCTGAGCGACGGCGTGACAGTGCTCGCAGGCCCCAACGCGGCGGGAAAGACCAACCTCATAGAGGCGCTGCAGCTGCTGACGAGTGGCGCCTCGTTTAGGCATCCGACCGCAGCCGAGCTCGTGCACGACGGCGTGGGCTCATGCAAGGTCGAGCTGAGGCTCGAAGGTGACGGGCGCGTGCTGGACATGGGGCTGAGCGTGGAAGATGGCAAGCGTTCGTTTAGCCGCAACGGCAAGCGCTGCGCTGCGTCCGGCGTGCGCGGGGTACTGCCGAGCGTTCTGTTTTGTCCGGACCACCTGGATATGGTCAAGCGGGGTGCCAGCGTGCGCCGCACCGCACTTGATGACTTTGGCGTTCAGCTGAGTGCGCGCTATGCTGATCTGGCCAGTACCTACGGGCGCTGCGTGACCCAGCGCAATGCCCTGCTCAAGGAGACCTGGTGCTGCCGCGAGATGCTCGGAGCCTGGAACGAATCTATTGCCCGCGCCGGTTCGGCCCTGCTCGTGCATCGTCTGGCCCTGCTCGACCGGCTGTCGGGCCATGTGCGCGACGCCTATGGCCGCGTGGCATCCGGCGAGCCCGCCGGCGTGTCCTATGTGTCCACGCTTGGCGACTTGCCTCGCACCGAGGATCGCGACGAGCTCAGGGGCTGGGCGTATGAGCATATGCTCTCGGCGCTCGATGAGCGCGCCGACGAGGAGATCCGCCGCGGCGTGACGCTCGTGGGCCCGCATCGCGACGAGATTGAGTTTTCCGTCGCGGGCCGATCGGCCCGTTCATTTGCCAGCCAGGGCCAGCAACGAACGCTGGTGCTTGCCTGGAAGGTGGCAGAAGTGGCCGTGGCGCGCGATATCCTGGGCACCGCGCCGCTGCTGCTTTTAGACGACGTGATGAGCGAGCTCGACGCCGGGCGCCGAGGCGCTTTTCTGCAGCTGATCGGTGATGATATCCAGACAGTCATAACCACCACCAATCTGGGGTATTTTACCGATGACCTGCTTGATCGAGCCAAGGTGGTGAGCATGGGTGAGACGTGCTAATTACGAGCGCGAGAACGGGACGGTTGCCTTCGGCGGCTTTTTGGATGCCGAGCGTCAGCGCATCCTGGCGGCCGCGACACCTGAGCGCCGCGCGCAAATGGAGGCTGCAGAGGAATCTCGTGCGGTCTATCGCGCCTGGAATGCAGTGTGCTCGGGCACGCGCGAGGGACGCCATGTGACCGGCCTGCGCTATCTGCCCGAGTCCAACGAACTGCTGGTGTACCTCGATTCGCCCTCATGGACGCAGGAGATGACCCTTTTGCGCGAGATTATCCGCGCGCGCATGGAGCGCGCCGGCGCGCACGTCGACGGCCTGGTGTTCAAGACGACCGCCCCCGGCCACACGCCGCCCGCTGCAAAGGAGCGCCTGCGTCCGGCCGTGGCCGAGCGTCCGCCGGCTCCACGTGCCGACCTAAGCGATGCCGAGCGTGCCGAGATTGAGTACCAAGTGGCACCCATCGAGGACCAAAAACTGCGCGAGGCCCTCGAGAACGCCATGAGAGCCAGTGCCGAGTGGGCCAAGGGCGTGCAGAGCAAAAAAGAGCCTTAAATCGCATCTGGTGGCCTTGTAGAGCCAAATACCCTCGTTCCCGAGGGTATTTTTTTACGATAAACTAGTAAGGCTATACACATTTTCTTAACTGAAGGAGGACGTGTGGCAAACGAAAACGATTACGATGGCGGCGAGATTAAGATTCTCGAAGGTCTCGAGGCCGTTCGTAAGCGCCCGGGCATGTACATTGGCTCGACGAGCGCCAGCGGTCTTCATCACCTGGTGTGGGAGATCGTTGACAACTCCGTCGACGAGGCCATGGCCGGTTTCTGCACCGAGATTCAGGTGACGGTCCACGCCGACAACTCCATCACGGTCGTCGATAACGGGCGCGGCATCCCCGTCGACGAGCATCCTATCAAAAAGATCCCGACGCTCGAGGTCGTCATGACGATCCTGCACGCCGGCGGTAAGTTCGATAACTCGGCCTACAAGGTCTCGGGCGGCCTGCACGGCGTGGGCATCTCTGTTGTCAACGCCCTGTCCAAGCGTGTGGTCGTACAGGTATGCCGCGATGGCAACATCTACGAGATGGAGTTTTCGCGCGGCAAGACCGTCAAGAAGATGGAGGTCGTGGGCACTTCGGAGACGACGGGCACCACTGTCAGCTTCTGGCCCGACGACGAGATCTTCGAGACCTGCATCTACGATTTCGACACGCTGCACAACCGTCTACAGGAGACGGCATTCCTCAACAAGAACCTCAAGATCGTGCTGACCGACGAGCGCGAGGCGACTCCCCACGTGGAGGAGTTCTGCTATGCCGGCGGCATCATCGACTTCGTCAAGTTCCTCAACGAGGGCAAGGATGTCCCCGAGGCCTTTAAGGAGCCCATCTATATTGAGGGCAAATCGGATCCGGATGCGCCCGTGACCAAGATGGGCGAGGTCGAGGTGTCCTTGCAGTGGAATAGCGGCTACGGCGAGAACGTCATGTCGTTTGCCAACGACATCTACACCCCCGAGGGCGGCATGCACCTCGAGGGCTTCCGTACCGCACTCACCCGCGTGATTAACGATTACGCTCGCAAGCAGAACCTGCTCAAGGAAAAAGACGCCAACCTGACCGGCGATGATGTGCGCGAGGGCCTGTCGGCCGTTATCTCGGTCAAACTGCCCGATCCGCAGTTTGAGGGCCAGACCAAGGCCAAGCTCGGCAGCTCCTATATGCGCGCGCTGACGCTCAAGATCGTGACCGACGGCCTTGCCGATTACCTCGAGGAGCATCCCAAGCCCGCTCGTGAGATCGTCAAGAAGGCCCAGCAGGCCTGCAAGGCGCGCAACGCCGCCCGCAAGGCGCGCGAGGCGACCCGCCGCAAGAGCCTGCTCGAGACGGCGTCGCTGCCCGGCAAGCTCGCCGACTGTTCGGTGCGCGACGCCGAGTTGACTGAGCTCTTTATCGTAGAGGGCGACTCGGCAGGCGGCTCGGCCAAGGACGGCCGCCGCCGAGACATCCAGGCGATCCTGCCCCTGCGCGGCAAGATTCTGAACGTCGAGCGCGTGGGCGATCATCGTGCGTTCTCGAGCGACACCATCCAGTCGCTCATCACCGCGATCGGCTGCGGCGTCACGACGAGCGCCGGCGACGGCGGCGATTTCGACATCACCAAGGCCCGCTACCACAAGATCATCATCATGACCGATGCAGACGTCGATGGCGCGCACATCCGCATCCTGCTGCTGACGTTCTTCTACAAGTACATGCGCCCGCTGATTGACGCCGGCTACGTGTACGTCGCGTGCCCGCCCATCTTTGGCATCAAAGTGCGCAACAAGATTCACTACGTGTATCCCAACGGCCGCCAGCCCGAAGACGAGATCCTGCGCGACACCATCCAGAGCCTGGGACTGAACCCCGACGACAACGACGAGGACGGCAAGGCCAAGGACGGCAAGATCACTAAGAAGCGCAAGGGCTACACCGTCCAGCGCTACAAGGGCCTGGGCGAGATGGACCCCAAGCAGCTTGCCTCGACGACGATGGACCCCAAGACCCGCATTCTGCAGCGCGTGTCGATCGAGGACGCCGTGGTGGCTGACCGCGCCGTGCGCGAACTGATGGGTTCCGAGGTCGGCTATCGCCGCGAATATATCGAGAAGCATGCGCATGACGCGCGTTTCCTTGATGCTTAAGAGGAGGTAACGTGGCAGACGATATCAACAATAACGAGGGTGTGGACGAGGCCGGCGACGCCGGCATGCCCGACGATCTGAAGCGCCTGCTTGCCCGCGCTGAGCAGGGTGAGGACGGCGATCCGGACGCCTATAACCCCGATGCCGATGATGATGAGGAAGGGGACGACGACGGCGAGCTCGAGGAGAGCTTTGGCGAAGTCGACCGTGGCGCCTCGGCCGGCGAGGATATCAACGGCGGCCAGCTCCAGATTTCGGAGTTTGGCCGCGAGATGAAGCAGTCGTTCATCGAGTACTCGATGTCGGTCATCACGGCGCGCGCCCTGCCGGACGTGCGCGATGGCTTAAAGCCGGTGCACCGTCGCATCCTGTACGCAATGAACGAGAGCGGCATCTACCCCAACCGTCCGCACAAGAAGTCGGCCTGGACGGTCGGCGAAGTTATCGGTAAGTACCATCCGCACGGCGACTTCGCGGTCTATGAGGCCATGGTCCGCCTGGCACAGTGGTTCTCCATGCGCACGCCGCTCATCGACGGTCACGGCAACTTCGGCAACATCGACGGCGACGGCGCCGCCGCCATGCGTTACACCGAGAGCCGCCTGGCTAAGCCCGCCATGGAGCTCCTGCGTGACCTGCAGAAGGACACCGTCGACTGGCAGCCCAACTACGACGAGTCGCTCGCCGAGCCCCAGGCGCTGCCCGCGCGTTTCCCCAACCTGCTGGTCAACGGCAGCCAGGGCATCGCCGTCGGCATGGCCACCAACATCGCCCCGCACAACCTCACCGAGGCAATCGAGGCCACGTGCTACCTAATCGACAATCCCGACGCCACCGTCGACGAGCTCATGCAGATCATGCCCGGTCCGGACTTCCCCACCGGTGCCATCATCATGGGCAGTGCCGGCATTAAGCAGAGCTACGAGACCGGCCGCGGCTCCATCACCGTGCGCGCCAAGGCTCACGTGGAGTCCACCAAAACCGGCCGTAGCCGCCTGGTCTTTACCGAGATTCCCTACATGGTCAACAAGGGCACCCTGCAGGAGAAGATCGCCCAGCTCGTCAACGACAAGCGCATCGAGGGCATCTCGGACATGCGCGATGAGTCCAACCAGAAGGGCATCCGTCTGGTCATCGAACTCAAGAAGGGCGTCATCCCGCAAGTCGTGCTCAACAACCTGTACAAGTACACCTCGCTGCAGACGACCTTTGGTGCCAACAACCTGGCGCTTGTCAACGGCGTTCCCAAATGCCTGAGCCTGCGCGAGATGCTGCAGCACTATATCGACCACCAGGTCGACGTCGTCACCCGCCGCACCCGCTTTGACCTCAAGAAGGCCCAGGCGCGTGCCCATATCCTCGAGGGCTACCTGATGGCTCTCGACCATATCGACGAGGTCATCAGCATCATCCGCTCCTCACAGACCGACTCCGAGGCCAGTAGCCGCCTGATCGAGCGCTTTGGCTTTACGCCCGAGCAGACTACGGCCATCCTCGAGATGAAGCTGCGCCGCCTGACCGGCCTGGAGCGCGACAAGATTCAGGAAGAGCTGGACGGCTTGCGCCGCGCCATCGCCTACTACGAGGACCTGTTGGCGCACGAGGAGAAAATCCTGGGCGTCATCAAGGAGGAGATGCGCGAGATTTCCAAGAAGTTCGGCGACAAGCGCCGCACCGAGATCAGCCATGTCGAGAAGGACCTGGACGTCGAAGATCTGATTGCCGACGAGGACATGGTCGTGACCATCACCCACACCGGCTACGTCAAGCGCATCCCGGTGGCCGCCTATCGCGCCCAAAAGCGCGGCGGCAAGGGCGTGTCGGGCGTCAACCTCAAAGAGGATGACGTTATCGACGAGATGTTTATCGCATCCACGCACGAGTACGTGCTGTTCTTCTCGAGCAAGGGCAAGGTCTATCGCCTGAAGGTGCACGAACTGCCGGTGGGTACGCGCCAGGCGCGCGGCACCGCAATCGTCAACCTGCTGCCTTTCGAAGAGGGCGAGAAGATCGCGAGCGTCATCAGCTGCCGCGAGTTCCCCGCCGACGAGTACCTGATGTTTGCCACCAAGAGCGGCATGGTCAAGAAGACCGTGATGAGCGCCTACGACCGCAGCCGCCGCGACGGCCTGATCGCCATCAACCTGAGGGACGACGACGCGCTGCTCGCTGTACGTCGCGTGCGCGAGGGTGACAAGATCATCATGGCAACCACCGCGGGCAAGGCGATTATGTTCCCCGAGGACCAGGTGCGCGCCACCGGTCGCGATACCAGCGGCGTCCGTGGCATTAGCATGAAGGAAGGCGTGAGCGTTCTTGGTATGGAGATTACCAACGGTAACGGCGACCTGTTCGTCATTACCGAGCGCGGCTACGGCAAGCGCACGCCGGTCTCGGATTACCCGGAGCAGAACCGCGGCGGTCAGGGTGTCTACACCATCCAGATGACCGAGCGCAAGGGCAACCTCGCAGCCATGAAGACGGTGGGCCCGCAGCATGAGCTGTTCATCGTGACGGAGGGCGCGACGGTCATTCGCGTCAAGACCGACGAGATCAGCCAAACCGGTCGTGCCACCCAGGGCGTCAAGATGATGACTGTCGACGACAACGACCGCATCTGCGCCGTAGCCCGCATGACAGCCGCCAAAGAGAAGCCCGAAGGCGAAGGTGCCGAGGCCGCAGCCGACGCCGAAGAGGCCCCAGTCGACCTTGGCGACGGCAACGACATGCCAGAAGATCTCCTCGACGAGTAAGAGGAACTAGCTGGTAGGAAATATCAGACCCCATATATCGGCGGTCGGCGCACCTGCGCGCCGACCGCTTTTTTGAAAACCTTTGAACCCCACGTCGGCCCCGGCTGCCCGGCGGCATGCGAAGTCGATCGCGAGTTCCGCACGAGCCGGAGAGCACTTAATGTGCTCTCCGTGCGAGCAGGACTGTCTGAGCAGGCGACTTCGCATGCCGCCGGGCAGCCGGGGCCGACACCCTCCAAAGTTTTTCAAAAAAGTTGTTGACGCGCGCGTAACGACTCGTCTAATATATCCCTTGCGCGATGGACCTGTAGCTCAGTTGGTTAGAGCGTCCGGCTGATAACCGGGAGGTCACAAGTTCGAATCTTGTCAGGTCCACCACTTTCTTTCGCAATAAACACCCCAGCGAGAGCCGAGTCGCCGCTGGGGTGTTTATTACTTTCTCCGTGGGGGTTTAGCTCAGCTGGGAGAGCGCGGGCTTTGCAAGCCTGAGGTCAGGGGTTCGATCCCCCTAACCTCCACCATGATGGACCTGTAGCTCAGTTGGTTAGAGCGTCCGGCTGATAACCGGGAGGTCACAAGTTCGAATCTTGTCAGGTCCACCATCAAAACGTTAAGAGCCCTGGGGCATTGCCTCGGGGCTTTTTTCTTATCTAACAGAAGTAGTCAAAATAGCCCCGTCCCAAATTAACTACTTTGATTTTGTGTGCTGGGCGAAAGATTGGGTAGTATAGCTATTCAATGCGGCGACCCTGCCGTGTGTTAACCGCTACGTACCGGAGGTGTTCCATGGTTCGTGTCGACATAGAGACCATCGTCATGGCCGCCGGTCCCGTGCCATCGCTTATCGTGCTTCGTGAGCGCTGCGGCAAGTCGGATTCGACGGCACCCCTGCGTTCGCTTTCCATTCAGACCGGCTCGTTTGAGGCCGCGGCCATTAGCCGCGGTATTGATAGCGGTCGCGCCGAGCGCCCGATAACGCATGACCTGCTGCTTGACACTGTCGATGCCCTGGGTGCCAAGCTCGAGCGCATCGAGATCGTTCGTGCCGAGCCGCCGGTGTTCTATGCGACAGTTGTCGTGTTGGCCGATGGCAGCGAGCATAGGATCGATGCACGTCCGAGCGACGCCATCGCCCTTGCCGTGCGCAGCAATGCCCCCATGTTTGTGGAGGACGACATCATGAATCGCCTGGGTACCGTCTCACCGCACGCCGAGGAAGTTGACGACGAGCAGGAGTTCGAGAAGTTCGACGAGTTCGTCCATACGCTCTCCCCCGATGATTTCTAAATGTCTGGCACGCGAGCGGAGAGGTCGCTGATGGGTACCCGCGTATCGGCTGAAGCGGCCGCCATCTCGCGTGAAGCCCAAATGCGCTCGGAGGCATCCGAGGCAGCTCGCATCGCCTATGTGACGCAGGCCCGCACGCTTCGCGAACGCCGCGGCTCCTATATCAAGATGGTTATCATCTCCGCCCTTGTCGCAGTAATCTGTTCTCGTCTTCGTGGTACAGTTGGTGCGCTTGGGTTTTCGATTTCAACAGGCTTGGTAATCTGGGGTGTGGTCGATGCAGTAATGCTGACCAACCAGATCAAGGTACTCGACAAGCGTGCGATGGATATGGTGCGCGCCCGCGACGCTGCCGCCAAGATCGCTGCCGAGGCACAAGAACTGTAACGACGCCGGATTCGATGGGAAGGTCTAGAGATGGCACAGGATATGCAGGACGCCGGTAACGTCTCCGCCGAGCTCGACGCCATGGTGTGTGACCTGATTGGTGCGTTCTTGGACGACCTTGCCGCCGGCGAGAATCCGGGCGTAGTTGTGGCGATCGAGGACGCTGCTTCCAACCGCTATCTGGCGGCACTCGACGAGGACGGCGAAGAGGCGTGCCTCGAGGCCGCCACCAACTTTATCTCCGAGCACAAGATGGGCCTTAAGGACGAGGGCCTGGGCCGTATCGCCCGCTATGCCATCGGCTATACCGGCTGTGTTGAGATTGACGGTGGCTATCACGACGCTCTGCTCGTGAGCTTCTTTGAGACGACGCTCGAGAGCGGCTTTTCGGCATATGTGCTGTATGAGGGCATGGGTGCCGGCGATGGTTTTATGTGGAGCGACCCTGAACCTGCAGGTGAGGAAACCCCTCTCATCTAAAATCGCTAAAATAAACGAGTTTTCGGTAAAAGGCTCAATATTCCCGCTGAGCGTTGTGTTGCTGGGCGGGTCGCATACGCGTGCCGTTTGTATATGGATAGAAGATAGGGGAACTACATGCGCGTAGACAATCTGAGGAACATCGCCATCATCGCCCACGTCGACCACGGCAAGACGACGATGGTCGATAAGCTCCTGCGTGCCACGGACGCCTTCCGTGCCAACCAGCAGGTCGAGGACCGCGTCCTGGACTCTAACGACCAGGAGCGCGAGCGCGGCATTACGATTCTCGCCAAGAACATCTCTATCGAGTACAAGGACGTCAAGATCAACGTCATCGACACCCCGGGCCACGCCGACTTTGGCGGCGAGGTCGAGCGCGTGCTGCGTATGGCCGATGGCGCTCTGCTGCTGGTCGATGCCTTTGAGGGCCCCATGCCCCAGACCCGCTTCGTGCTGCGTCACGCTATCGACACCGGCCTCAAGATCATGATCGTCATCAACAAGATCGATCGTCCTGGCGCCAACCCCGAGAAGGCCTACAACGACTGCCTGGACCTTATGGCCGACCTGGGCGCTACCGACGACCAGCTTGAGTTCGCCATGGAGCACGTGGTCTACGCCAGCGCCATGAACGGCTTTGCCCGCCTTGACCCCAACGACGGCAACATGGACATGTATCCGCTGCTCGATATGATCATCGACGACATGCCCGCGCCCGAGGTTGACGAGAACGCCCCGCTGGCCATGCAGTGCGTGACCATCGACCACTCCAACTTCGTTGGCCGCATCGGTATCGGTCGCGTGTACTCTGGTACCATTCACCAGGGCGATCAGATCCTGGTTGTGAAGAACGACGGCTCCAGCGCCACCGCTACCGTCAAGCAGCTCTTTACCTTCGACTACCTGGGCCGCACCGAGTGCCAGGAAGTCGGCGCCGGCGATATCGCCGCTGTCGTGGGCATTGACCGCACCGATATCGGCGATGTCTACACCGACCCCGAGAACCCCGTCGAGCTCGAGCCCATCGAGATCGATCCGCCGACCCTGTCCATCGTCTTTGAGGCTTCGACCTCACCGCTCGTCGGCCGTGACGGCGACATCGTGGGTGCCCGTCAGCTCAAGGAGCGCCTGTTCAACGAGGCCGAGAACAACGTGACCATGAAGATCGAGGAGCTCGAGGACAAGAGCGGCGTCGAGGTCTCTGGCCGCGGCATTCTGCACCTGTCCGTCCTGATGGAGTCCATGCGCCGCGAGGGCTTCGAGTTCCAGGTCGGTCGTCCCCGCGTTCTGTTTAAGAAGGACGAGAACGGTAACAAGCTGGAGCCTGTCGAGCAGGCCGTCGTTGAGTGCCCGGACGAGTACTCGGGCAAGGTCGTCGAGGTCTTCGGTACCTCCGGTGGCATCATGACGAGCATGGATACCTCGGGCATCGTGACGCACCTTGAGTTTAAGATCCCGACCCGCGGCATCATGGGTCTTAAGAACCGCATCATGAACGTCACTCACGGCGAGGGCGTGTTCTACCACACCTTCCTGGAGTACGGCCCCTACGCCGGCGAGATCGGCAACCGCCAGAACGGCGCCATGATCTCCATGACCACCGAGAAGGCCGTTGCCTACGCTCTGGGTACGCTGCAGGAGCGCGGCCAGCTGTTTGTTGAGCCGGGCACCGAGTGCTACGAGGGCATGATTGTGGGCGAGCGCAGCAAGGCCGGCGACATGGTCGTCAACATCGCCCGTACCAAGAACTTGGGCAACCAGCGTTCCTCGACCTCCGACATCTCCGTGCAGTTGGTGCCGCCTCGCACCTTCTCGCTGGAGGAGGCGCTGGAGTACATCGCCGACGACGAGCTGGTCGAGATTACTCCCAAGAACATCCGCCTGCGCAAGCGTCTGCTCAACGCCACCGACCGTAAGAAGGCCGCCGTCCGCGCCGGTCAGGTCAACAAATAAGCGCTGGGGCTTATAACCGCCAATAAGAAAGGGCGTCGACCACAATGGTCGGCGCCCTTTTTGGTGCAATGGGGTCAGGATGCTTTGCACCACCACAAAGGTGCCTGGCCCTTTTGTGGTGGTTGTGGCTAGGCGGTGGGGAGTCCTGGCGTGTTGGAGGCTTGTTGGGGCCTGAGGCGGGCGTTGCGCCAGATGATCTGGATAACGTAGCCGAGCATAAAGACAAAGGCCACGCCGCTGACGAAGTCGCCGATGAGGGGAAGTCCCGTGAGGGCACCTGCGGCCACACCGCCGACGGCTGCCATGGCGTAGCGGTTCTGGTTGTGTCCGACCATGCGAGCGATCGAGCAGCCCGCAAAAGCGGTGGAGACCAGCGCGACCCCGATCACGGCGCACATGAGGGCTCCGGCAAGCGACAGGCCGGCAATCGAGATAATCAGCAACAATACGGCAGGGACAATGGCTACCGTACCCAGAAGACCGCTCACCCACAGGGGCGTGGGGCGCTGGTGAAGCATGCCGGCGGCGCTGGCGGTCGCGCGCGGAAAGACGAGCTCGAGCAACAGGGCGATAAAGCAGGTCGAGAGTGCCGCGGCCACGATGCCGCCGATGACATCGTTAAGGGTGGAAGTATCTTCGTTCTCGGTGCGGTCGATCTTGAGCGCACCGACCTCGGCTCCTGCGGCGCGCTCGGGGTCCTCGGAAACATGCGCGCTCACGGTGCCGGTAATGCGGGCATTCTTGCCCAAGACGAGCTTATCGGCCCAGACCTCGACATCGCCGTCGACGGTGCCGTCGATGGTCACGGTGTCGCCCGCGAGCACTGCCGACTTGGTAGAACCGCGCAGGGCAACCGTCTCGCCCATCGCGTAAAAACAGTTGGCGGTGCTACCAGTGTTGAGCACGACATGCTGACCGGCTACCGTCACGCTGCCATCGATTGCGGTTTTGGAGATATCGATGGTACGCGCCGCCAGGCGAACGGCTCCGCCTACGGTGCAGTCGCGAATCGACAAGCTCTCGCCTGCCGCGATAATATCGCGGCCGATGGAAGCGTCGTCTAGGTTAAGGCTTTGGCCGGCCCAGTACAGGTCGCTTTCGACGCCAGACGGATTTGAGTCAACTTCGGTTGCGAGCACGTTGCCCGCGGTGTCTGTGCCGGCGAACGACGTCGCGGGAAGCACGGTCAGCGCAAGCGCAATCAGTGCGAATAGGAGGGCGATGCGGCCTAGCGCTTTACGGCGCTTGGTCGACGGTTCTAGGTTGTAAGGCATGGTGAATCCTTCGTTAGGTACTCGACATGTATCTAACAGGGTACCCAACGTGCGGGCGCTCTAAAAGAACCTCTCAGTTGCATTTCGAAGGGTCGTGCCGCGCTGTCTACTTTTTGCGATGCAAGAAGCGCGCGATGTCTTCCTCGGTGGGGCTTTTGATGTCAAAGCGCAGCGAGAGCCAGCGCAGGCCCATGGTCACTGCGACGCATACGACCAGCGCGGCGACATTGCTCATGATGCCGCTCATAACGAGACACACATAGCTTGTCGATCCGGCGATGGCGGCGATGGCATAAAAGTTAGTACGTTGGAAAATGCCCGGAACCACGCCCATAAAGCCGTCGCGCAACATGCCGCCACCCACCGCGGTGAAAAAGCCCATCATGATGCATACGGCCGGCGCAAAGCCATAAACCAGTGCTTTGTCCGCTCCGGTGGCGGCGTAGATGCCGACCGAGATGATGTCGAGCAATGGGATGAGTTTCTCGGGTTTATCGACGATTGCCGGGAAGATGTAGATGATGGCCGCCGTTGCGATGGAGAGCGGCAGCGCCATTGGCTGGTTGAGGATGTAGACGTTGCCGACCTGGAGTGTCATATCGCGCAAAAGACCGCCGCCCAGACCGCAGACCACCGCGAGCGCGACCGCGCCCACCAGGTCAAGCTTATGTTCGCGCGCGACCAGCACGCCCGAGATCGATGCAGCGACAACGGCGAACATCTCGAGCCAAAAGGGGATAGCGACCATGGCGTCCGAGGCATGTGAGGTAACGGTTATGGCGGCGACGACGGGCAAGATGGGGTCCTTTGAGTTACGGGTTTAGACAATGCCCGTACATAGTACATGTTCGACGCCGATTGCGACCCTATTGCTCGGTAAACGGTTAGCAGCGGATGCGGGCGTGGCGTTGCTGGAATGCCAGGGATCCAAAACATGTACGTCACCCTCCAAAAACGACATTTTTCGACATCTTTGGAGGCTGACGTACATGTTTGGATTGAGCTCACAACATGAGTGAGTTAATTTACTCACATTCGGTATATTCCCCCATTTCAACGGACATAAGAGTTGGATACCGGCTCAGAGCGAGAGGCCCTCAATGGATACTCCTGTTCTCATTTCGCATAAAACCGCATGGCTTGTCCATCATGCGCCCCAGAATTTGGTTCAGTCTCTTGCGCGGCACGACTACCAGATAGGCGTACGAGGCATCTCCACCCAGCAACGCGTTGCGCGCATACGACAGGCCCTTACCGACTGCGGCATTCCGTCCGATATGCTCAAAACTATCGATATCTCGGTTGTATTCGAATTCGAGCGAATTCGCACCAAAGGCGTCATTTGCCACATTCTTGGACAAAATCTTCCCTACGAGCATATTGACGAGTTGACGCCCGGAATCTTCATCACCGACGAAGCCTTCACCTTCGTGCTCGCTGCCGAGTGGATGGATAGGATCGAATATCTCGAATATGGCTATGAAGTTTGCGGCGATTATCGCATGAGGCTCAATCCCGCCGACCCTTATACTGAGCAACCAGCCACCACCTCCAAGGATGAAATAACCGAACTGCTCGATCGGCACCCCGGCAAACCCGGTGCCACACGTGCACGGCTCGCGCTCAGGCACATCTACGATCACTCGGCCTCGCCTATGGAGACCGCTTCGGCAATCGCCCTCTCGCTCCCAACAAGCGAAGGCGGCGTTGGCATCCGAGGTATCGAACTCAACAAACCGCTCGAGATCCCTCAACGTCTCTGGCATTGCGCCAAAGCTCGAACACTCAAAATCGATGCGCTCGTTACCTACAAGCGTAGGGAGCTCGGTATCGAATATAAGGGCGGCTTTCACGATGAGTTCGAGCGCAAGGGGGCAGATGCGGAGCGAGAGGCCGTTCTCTCCCAAATGGGATATCGCATCGTTACGCTCACTTCGGCTCAGTTCGGTAGCCAGCTCGCCTTTCACCGCGCCATGAACAACATTCGCGAAGCACTCGGCATGCCTCGCTGTACCGACACCGGGTACCAGCGAGAGCAAAACGAACTACGCAAGGCACTTATCCGCAACTGGAAAGGCATGCGAGACGAAGAGGCACCTTCCGAATAGTGCCACTCCCGTGAGCTCAATCCAAACGTGTACGTCAGCCTTCAAAGATGTCGAAAAATGTCGGTTTTGGAGGGTGACGTACATGTTTGGGGAAGCGTGGGATCGAGACGTATTTCGATAACAAAAAAGCCCCCAATATTGGGAGCTCTCTCAATCTAAATGGCGGAGGAGGAGGGATTCGAACCCTCGTGACCTTATACAGGCCAAACGGTTTTCGAGACCGCCGCATTCAACCACTCTGCCACCCCTCCGCGTGGGGTAAAAACAAAGCAGGCTCGAAGGCCTGCTTTGGAATTAACTGGCGGAGAGTCAGGGATTTGAACCCTGGAGACGCTTTTGACGCCTACACGATTTCCAATCGTGCTCCTTCGGCCACTCGGACAACTCTCCGTTAAATGCGAAAGTCAGTATACACGAGGAATCGCAAAGTGCAAACAGAAAAGTTGGCATTTTTTGAAGCGTTTGGCTTCGTGACGGGATTTAGGAGGCCAAAAACGGGCTCTGACCAGCATGGCTGCATACAGCAAATTGTTCAAAATGAGTATTTATGAACGACGTGGCAGCAATTTTAAAAATCTTTGAACGGTGTTGTGAACCACTGGTATGCATTTCGCGACCACAGCCTTGCAATTGCTGACCTGCGGTTTGATTTGGTTTGTCCCCGCAGCGCCGTATCTTGTCCACAGATTCGTCAAGCATTTGGTCAGCATTTGGTTGGAAGACGCATGAAGTGCCGTGTGAGTATGGACATATGTGGAGGTCATGAGGTTGTAGCTGCATATTCTTGCAGCCTGGGAGGTTGAAAGATATTATTACCAAGTCTTTTCCTGCTTCAGGCGCACCTTCACGACCTGAAGCCACATTTGCCCAGAGGAGGTGACAATATGAAGGCTTATGAACTGCTGTTCTTTGTTGACCCGTCGCTCGACCCCGAGACTCGTCTCGCTGTTATGAAGCGTATCGATACCACGATCGCTGAGGGCGCTGGCAAGGTCGACTCCGTTGACGAGTGGGGCAAGCGCAAGCTCGCCTACGAGATCAACGACCTCACCGATGGTGACTACACCCTCATCAACTTCCACGCAGATCCTACCCAGATCGCCGAGCTTGATCGCGTCCTGCGCATCACCGACGCTGTGGTCCGCCACATGATCGTCCGTCGCGACGACCAGGAGTAAGACTGTCGTTTTGGACTGGGCTTGTGCCCCAAGAGGAAGTAGTGAGTTATGAGCATCAATCGAGTGAACATCACCGGTAACCTCACGCGTGATCCCGAGCTGCGCGCCACCGCCGGCGGAACCCAGGTTCTGTCCTTTGGCGTCGCCGTGAACGATCGTCGCCGCAACCCGCAGACTGGCGAGTGGGAGGACTATCCCAACTTTGTCGACTGCACTATGTTCGGCACGCGCGCCGAGGCCGTGAGCCGTTTCCTGGCAAAGGGAAACAAGGTTGCGATCGAGGGCAAGCTGCGCTACAGCTCTTGGGAGCGCGACGGCCAGCGCCGGAGCAAGCTTGAGGTCATCGTCGATGAGATCGAGTTTATGAGCTCCCGCGGTGGCCAGGGTGGCTACGATCAGGGCGGTTACGCCCCCGCAGCCCCTGCAGCGCCCGCACCGCGTCCTGCCGCACCGGTGGCTACGCCGCCCGCGGTCGACGTCTACGATGAGGACATCCCGTTTTAAGGGCTGTTCACCTATTTTTGAGTGAGAGGCGGCTTCGGTTCGCCGAAGTTGCCAAACGAAAGGTATTTTGACATGGCTAATGATTTTTCTGCACGTCAGCCGCGTCGTAAGTACTGCCAGTTCTGCAAGGAGAACACTGAGTTCATCGACTATAAGGACACTCAGCTTCTCCGTAAGTACATGACCGACCGTGGCAAGATCAAGCCCCGTCGCGTCACTGGCGCTTGCACGCAGCATCAGCATGACATCGCCAACGCCATCAAGCGCGCCCGCGAGATGGCTCTCCTGCCGTACACCGTCCCCGTGGTTTCCTCTCGTGGCAACCGCGACCGCGGCTAAGAAGGGAGACACATCATGAAGGTTATTCTTCTCGATGAGATCAAGGGCAAGGGCGGCGAGGGTGACGTCGTAGAGGTCGCTCAGGGTTACGCTGAGAACTTCCTGTTCCCCAAGAAGCTCGCTGTTGCCGCCACCAAGGGCAACCTCAAGCAGCTTGACGAGCGTCGCAACAACATCGCCAAGCGCGAGGCCGTCCGTCTGGCTACCGCCAACGAGACCAAGGCTGCCTTCGAGGGCAAGACGGTCACCGTTGACGTCAAGGTCGGCGACGAGGGCATCCTCTTTGGCTCCGTTACCGCCGCTATGATCGCTGACGCCATCAAGGCTCAGCTCGGTATGGACATCGACCGCAAGCGCGTCGAGCTCGGTAAGCCCATCAAGGTTGCTGGTGCCCACACCGTTGCCATCTCGCTGTACCGCGAGATCAAGGCCGAGGTTGTCGTTCTCGTTGGCGTTACCGCCGAGGAGCTCGCTGCCGAGGCTGAGGTCGAGGAGGCCGCTGAGGTCGCCGAGGCCGAGACCGCCGAGGTCGAGACTGAGGCTGCTGCCGAGTAGCATTTGCTGCAACGCAACAATCTTGTTCTAAGAAGGGCGCTCTGGGAGACCAGGGCGCCCTTTTGTTTTCTACGCTTAGCGAGCGCCATGGCATGCGTTGTGGTGAAGTCCCAAATGCGGGACCGTTCATCCGTTTCGTTCGGTGATGATTGCCGGGGCGCGGCCCGTTTTGGGGTTGTGGCTGATACTATGGATGCTCGCAAGCGATATGAATGAGGATGCTCATGGCATACGACGATAGGGAGACGGGGCTGACGGTCGAGGACCGTGGCTCCAAGTTGGGTCTCCCTCAAAACCAAGATGCAGAGGCCAATGTACTGGCCGCCATGCTGCTGTCGCCCGAGGTGGTCGAGGAAGCCCAGGTCGAGCTGCAGCCCGATGACTTCTACCGGCCCATTCATAAGACCATCTACACCGCGATGGTCGATATGTACAACAGCCGCATTCCCATCGACTCTATCTCGCTGATCGATTACCTGCGCAGCATCAACAAGCTTGATGCCGTGGGCGGCGAGGCCTACATTTTGGAGCTGATGGGTCAGACCCTGTCGCTCGTGAACTGGCAGCACCATGCCGCCATCGTCCGTCGCGACTCGATGCTGCGCGAGCTGATCGGTGCCACCAACGAGATCAACGCGCTGGCCTATAACGCCCCTACCGACACCAAAGAGGTCGTGGAGCTGGCCGAGAGCAAGCTGCTCAAGGTCACGGCGCGCGAGGTCAAGTCGAGCTATAAGACACTGACCGAGTTTATGGTCGAGGCCTATAACGAGGCAGAGGAAGTGTGTAAGGCCGGTGGACAGGCCGCGGGCGTGCCCACCGGCTTCCCGTCGCTCGATCGCATGCTTATGGGTTTCCGCGAGGGCCAGCTCATCATTATCGGCGCCCGCCCTGCCGTGGGTAAGACGTCGTTCGCTCTGAACCTGGCGCTGAATGCCGCCGCTGCGGGCTATACCGTCGGCTTCTTTTCGCTGGAGATGTCGGGCAAGGAAATTGCCCAGCGCCTGATTTGCGCCTACGCCATGATCTCGATCAGCGACTTCCGTACGGGCCGCATTAGCCCCGAGCAGTGGGCCAATATCAACGAGGCCACGCAGACCTTGTCTAAGCTCGACATTCTGATTGACGATACGCCCGGCACCACGGTGACCGAGATCCGCGCCAAGAGCCGCCGCATGCTCCACAACAAGGAGAAGGCCATCATTATCCTGGACTACCTGCAGCTGGTGAGTCCTCCGCCGGGACGTCGCTCCGAGAGCCGTACCGTCGAGGTCTCCGAGATGTCGCGTGGTTTAAAGATCATGGCCAAGGAGCTCAAGATCCCGCTCATTGCACTGTCGCAGCTGTCGCGTCAGGTCGAGTCCCGTACCGGCAAGCGCCCGCAGCTGTCCGACCTGCGTGAATCGGGCTCTATCGAGCAGGACGCCGACATCGTTATGTTCTTGGACCGCTCCGCCGATGCGGCCGAGGCCTCGCGTGACGATCGACCCGACGAGGACGTTACGCGTATCGTCGTGGCCAAGAACCGTTCGGGCCCGATCGGTGACGTCGACCTGATGTTCCTGCCGGCATCCACCAAGTTCTATGAGCTTGATGGGGCGCATACCGAGGAGTAGGACAGGCGCCCGTTGCACGGGTATACTGGGAATGTTTTGTGCTTCTGCGTGCCAGCGCGGCGCGTAGACAGTCCATGAATGTGAGGAGTAAACATGCCGTCAACCGTTTTGGTCGGTGCCCAGTGGGGCGATGAGGGCAAGGGTAAGATTTGCGACCTGGTCGCCGGCGACTTCGATGCCGTCGTGCGCTATTCGGGCGGTAATAACGCCGGCCACACCATCGTCGTCAACGGCAAGAAGTACGGCCTGCACCAGGTGCCCTCCGGCATCATGTATTCCGACCATATGTCGGTGATCGGTAACGGCTGCGTCGTCAACCCCAAGGTTGTCCTTGAGGAGATTGACATGTTCGAGGCCGACGGCATCACCACCAAGAACCTCAAGATCAGTGGCAACGCGCACATCATCATGCCGTACCACATCGATCTGGATGGTGCTTTTGAGCAGAAGCTCGGCAAGAAGAACATCGGTACCACCAAGCGCGGCATCGGTCCGTGCTACCAGGACAAGATGGCCCGCATCGGCCTGCGCATGCAGGACATGCTGGACGAGGCGCTGTTCCGCGACAAGCTGGAGACCGCTCTTGCCCGCGTGAATCCCGAGCTCGAGCTCATCTACCACCTGCCCACCTACACCGTGGACCAGATCTGCGACGAGTACCTGCCCATGGCCGAGCGCCTGCGCCCCTACATCACCGAGACGAGCCTGCTGCTCAACAACATGATCGACGAGGGCAAGGACCTGCTGTTCGAGGGCGCCCAGGCAACGCTGCTCGACATTGACCACGGCACCTATCCGTACGTGACGTCTTCCAACTGCACCGCCGGTGGCGCCATCACCGGCTCCGGCGTCGGTATGAAGAATGTCGACCGCGTGCTGGGCGTCATGAAGGCCTATATCACCCGCGTCGGTTCGGGTCCCATGCCCACCGAGCTTTCCTATGAGTCCGAGGCCGGCCATACGCTGACCGAGGAAGGCTATGAGTACGGCGTGACCACCGGCCGTCGCCGTCGCTGCGGTTGGTTCGATGGCCCCATCGCCAACTACGCCTCGCGTGTCAACGGCCTCACCGATATCGCCATGACCAAGCTCGACGTGCTTTCGGCCTTCGATACCATCAAGGTGTGCGTTGCCTACGACGTCGACGGCGAGCGTTACACGAGCGTGCCCGAGCATCAGGTGCGCTTTGAGCATGCCAAGCCCATCTACGAGGAGCTCCCGGGCTGGAAGTGCGATATCACCGGTTGCCGCAGCTTTGAGGAGCTGCCGCAGGAGGCTCAGGACTACGTGGCATTTATCGAGGATCTGGCACACACCCGCGTGACGTTCATTGGCGTCGGCGCCGGTCGCGAGCAGATCATCAACCGATTCTGGAAGTAATCGGCACTATTCGGTTATTGCGATATACCCCTTTGCAGCCCAGGCGGGCGGCCGAGGGGTATATTTGCTTTGTAATGGGTCCGCATGGTTGGCGGGCCGTTCATCCATAGAGGAGGCACCCTTGAAGGCGGACACTCAAACCATCGACATCCTGTTGTTGGGCAGCGGCGGCCGTGAGCATGCTCTGGCAGCAAAGCTCGCTGCATCACCGCGCGCCGGCAAGCTCTACATTGCGCCGGGTAACGGCGGCACCGCGAGCTGCGGCGAGAACGTGGTTCTCGACGATTGCGATCCTGCGGCCGTGGCGGCGTTTGCCCAGAGCCACGGATGCGGACTCGTGGTGATTGGCCCCGAGGCTCCGCTCGTGGCGGGCGTTGCCGATGCCGTGCGCGCGGCGGGCATTCCCTGCTTTGGCCCGGGTGCCGAGGGCGCTCAGATGGAGGGCTCCAAGCTGTTCTCCAAGCAGCTCATGGAGCGCGCTGGTATCCCGACGGCCGCCTACGGCTCGTTCACCGACGAGGCTTCGGCTCTCGCCTACGTGCGCGAGCAGGGCGCCCCGCTGGTCGTGAAGGCCGACGGCTTGGCCGCAGGCAAGGGCGTTATCGTGGCGACTGAGCTCGAGCAGGCCGAGGAGGCCGTGCGCGAGTGCTTTGGCGGCACCTTTGGCGATGCCGGCAACACCGTTGTCATTGAGGAGATGCTGGTTGGCCCCGAGTGCTCGCTGCTGGCCTTTACCGACGGCAAGACCGTGCGTCCTATGGCCACTTCGCAGGACCACAAGCGTGCGCTCGAGGGCGACAAGGGCCCCAACACCGGTGGCATGGGCGTCTACAGCCCGGTACCTATCGTGACCGACGAAGAGCACGCCACGATGGTGAAGGTCATGGAACAGACCGTGGCCGAGCTTGCTGCCGAGGGCATCGACTACCGCGGCTGCCTGTATGGCGGCTTTATGCTCACCCCCGCCGGCCCCAAGGTGCTGGAGTTCAACGCCCGCTTTGGCGACCCCGAGACGCAGGTCGTGCTGCCGCGCCTCAAGAACGACCTGGTCGAGGTTATGCTCGCCTGCGCCAACTGCGAGCTTGATCAGATTGAGCTCGATTGGCGTGACGAGTGGGCCGTGGCTGTTGTCCTGACGAGCGCGGGCTATCCCGGCAGTTACGAGAAGGGCAAAGTCATCACCGGCATCGCCGACGCCGAGTCCATGGAGAACGTGACCGTGTACCATGCCGGCACCGCCGTGGTGGACGGTCAGCTCGTGACCAACGGTGGCCGAGTGCTTGCCGTGACCGCGCTGGGCGACACGTTCGAGAACGCTCGCAACCTTGCCTACGAGGCCTGTGAAAAGATTGATTTTGAGGGCAAGACCTTGCGTCATGACATCGGTCTGCGCGCGCTGCGTGGCCGCGACGCCTGGGATGCCTAAAGTCCGAGAGGGATGAGACGGATGGACGAGAAGAACGAAGAGCTCGTGGATGCGCAGATCGTCGAAGAGGACAGCCGCATGTATGGGCACGCCGAGGGCGAGCCTGGTGGCGAGGTCGCTGACGAGCCGGCGCTGGTGCTGGGCGACGACGACCCGCACGATGCCGAGCTGCACGAGAAGATTCTTTCGGAGGAGTGCGCCTGGAAGGGCAAGATCCTCGACGTCCACCGTCTTGAGGTTGAACTGCCCAACGGTCACCGCAGTGCCCGCGATATCGTTCGTCATCCGGGTGCGGCGGCCGTTGTGGCACTGACCGAGAGCGGCAAGATCGTACTGGTGCGTCAGTATCGCACCGCCATCGACCGCGTGACGGTCGAGATTCCCGCCGGCAAGCTCGATCCAGGCGAGGACCCGCTCGATTGCGCCAAGCGCGAGCTGCACGAGGAGACGGGCTTTAGGGCTGGTCGCATTCGCTTTTTGACGTCGATTGTCACGTCCTGCGGCTTCTGTGACGAGATTATTCACATCTACCTGGCCACCAAGCTCGAGTTTGATGCGCCCAACCCCGATGATGACGAGTTTGTCAACGTGGATCTGGTGCCGCTGCACGAGCTGATCGACGCCGTGCTCGACGGCAAGATCGAAGATGCCAAGACCGTCGTGGGCGCCTTGGCCTGCGATAGCATCGCGCATCGCCTTGGGGGCGCGGAGCTCTAACGAGTGGGGATAGCCCTGGGACAAGTACTGATGATTGCTTTGTCTCAGGGCCTTACGTTGCTGATATTTCTTTGAGGATCACATGCTGAAGAGGTTTCTTTCGTATTACAAGCCCCAGATGGGGCTTTTTGTTGCCGATACTGTTTGTGCCCTGGTGCTTGCTGCCATTGACTTGGCGTTTCCCATTATCCTGCGCAATCTGACCGGCGGGCTCTTTACCCAGGGTCAGGCTGCTATTATGCAGGCGCTCGGTATGATCGCAGTTGGCCTGGTACTGATGTATGCCATCCGTTGCGCCTGTCGCTACTTTGTGAGTTACTGGGGCCACGTGATGGGCGCGCGCATGGAGTCCAAGATGCGCGAGGACCTGTTCGATCAGTACGAGCGCTTTAGCTTTGCGTACTTCGATCGCAACAGCTCGGGTGACATGATGAGCCGCGTGGTCAACGACCTGTTCGATATCTGCGAGGCGGCACACCACGTGCCCGAGTGGATTATCATCTGCGGCATCGAGATCGTCGGCTCGTTTGTGATCCTCTTTGCTATTGCCCCGGTGCTGGCGCTTGCTATGGCCGTGGTGACGGCGGTGTTTGCGGTCATCATGTTTTGGCAGAACATGCGCATGCGCGAGGTCTTTAGCGACAATCGCAAAAAGATCAGCGGTATTAATGCTCAGCTGCAGGATTCGCTGGCCGGCATGCGCGTGGTCAAGAGTTTTGCGAACGAGGAGGCTGAGCGCTCCAAGTTCCGCGCCTCCAACGACCGCTATCTTTCGTCCAAAGAGAATATGTATCACGCCATGGGCGTCTACACTGCGACGTATGGCCTGCTCTCGGGTGTGCTGTACGTGATCGTGGTGCTGCTGGGTGGTTGGCTGGTGGCGCAAGGCCAACTGCAGGCGGTCGATATGGCGACCTTCGCGCTCTACATTTCGCTGTTCTGTACCCCGCTCGAGACGCTAGTGAACTCGGCTGAGACGTATCAGAAAGCCATCGCCGGCTTTAAGCGTATGGACGAGGTACTTTCGACCGCCCCGGATATCCAGGACAAGCCGGATGCCGCGGACCTGCAGGTGACGGCTGGCGCGGTTGAATATCGCGACGTGTGCTTTAGCTACGAGGATGTTGAATTGGGCGAGGGCGGCGCCGACGGGCGCCCTGTTATCGACCATATGGATCTGTCCATCAAGCCCGGACAGACCATTGCCCTGGTTGGCCCCTCGGGCGGTGGCAAGTCCACAACGTGTTCGCTGCTGCCTCGCTTTTATGACGTGGCTGCTGGATCCGTCAGCATCGATGGCCAAGACGTGCGCGACGTGACGCAACAGAGTCTGCGCCGCGCCATTGGCCTGGTGCAGCAGGATGTCTATCTGTTTGACGGTACGATTGGCGAGAACATCGCTTACGGCAAGCCAGGCGCCACGGCAGAAGAGGTCGCCGAGGCCGCCCGCCGCGCCAATATCGATGCCTTCATTGAGTCGCTGCCGCAGGGCTACGACACGGTCGTGGGCGAGCGCGGCAGCCGTCTTTCGGGCGGCCAGAAGCAGCGCGTAGCCATTGCACGCGTGTTTCTCAAGAACCCCAAGATCCTGATCCTGGACGAGGCGACGAGCGCCTTGGATAACGAGAGCGAGGAGGCGGTGCAGGAGTCGCTCGAGCGCCTGGCGCGCGGCCGCACCACGATCATCATCGCCCACCGTCTCTCGACCATTAAGCATGCCGACGAGATTGCGACCGTCGAGCATGGTCGCGTTGTGGAACGTGGCACGCACGAGCAGCTTCTCGCCCGTGGCGGCACCTATGCCCGTTACTATCGAATGCAGTTCGAAGGTGCGCGTGCGCACGAGCTCGACTGATTGATATGACAGGAAGTATATGGCTGAGAAGAACCCTTTGACTCCGGAAGAAGTGACGGAGTTATTCTCCGAAATCGATGCATCCGGCGTCTTGGATCCTACGCTCGCCAAAAAGCGTACCGAGCGCATGCGCGAGAAAGAGGCTGCGGCCAAGCGCGGCGACAAGGCGACGCTGGCGCGGCTGCGCAGAGAGGATCGCGCGAGCCAGGCAAAACATATCGACCCGCTGTCCGAGGACGATCCTTCGGGCTCGCAGGTGAGCCATACCATTACGAAGACTGCCATGGTCGTGGTTATCGGCATCTTGGTGCTGATCGTGGGCATGCAGATTGGCTACGGCGTGATGCGCCGTCTGAATACCGCCAATCTGTCCGAGAGCGTTTCGGTCGATACCGTTTCGACCGCGCTCAAGGGCGGCCTTGAGTGGGGTAACGGCTTTACGCAGTTCCCGCTCGACTTTAGCGTCGACGAGGCGGACGAGCGCACAGGCACGGTCGAGGTAACGGTGCTGGACACATCGTCTGCCAACGAGCTTGAGCTGCTGTCCAACGGGCAGATTCAGGCTGCGGCACTTGCGACCAACGCGTTGCTTAACGATAAGATCGACCGCGTGGTGTACAACGTGCACGCCTATATCGACGAGGACAGCAATATCCAGCATGATTCCTTCTTTGGCATGTTCCCCGCGCGGGGTCATCAGAGCGCCATTTTGACGTTTGTGTGGACCAAGAGCTCGTCAAATGCCACGAGTATCGACTGGAAGATGCGTATCGTGAGCATGGATGACACGATTGCCGAGCGCATCCAAAAGCAGGTGAACTCGGTATCGTCACTGATTGAGGACCCGGCGGTAAGCCAGACCAAGATTGACGAGGAAAAGGCCGAGCGCGACTTGGAACATCGCCTGCACGGTCGCGAGATCTTCCGCGGTGGTAAGCCCGATCGCACACCGTCCGATCTGCTGGAGCAGGATAAATAAGACGCCATTATCCCGCGTGAGCCAAGTGCCTGCGCGGGATGATTTTTCTGGGACGGGGATTAAATAATCATTTTGAGAACGGGGCTTTGTCGCCAACTGCATACATGGCAGAATGATTTTTAAATCCCCGTCCCAGAAAAATCATTATGCATAGAAAGTCATAATTATCATTTCGTAAACATTTCGATGAAATTAACGCCATGGCGCATACTTGCGGTTAAAATACCGCAAGGCCTAACTACCAACCTTTAAGCCGGTCCGGAGAGACCGGGAAGGAGAATTATGGCGAACAACCATACTGCGGGCACTGCTGTCCGCGCCTTCGCGCCCAGCGAGCTTTGCCAGCGCATGCTGGCCAAAACCAGCAAGGGCACCTGCGGTCCCTGCATCCTGTACCTTGAGGATGGGACCATTTTTTATGGCCGTGCATGCGGTGCCGAGGGTACTGCGACCGGCGAGGTCTGCTTCAACACCTCGCTTGAGGGCTACTTTGAGGTCATGACCGACCCGAGCTATGCCGGCCAAATCGTAACCATGACCTATCCGCAGATCGGCAACTACGGTATCGACGAGACCGACGTCCAGTCGGCCTTCCCCGGTGATACCGCCCGCCCCGCGAGCGCTCCCGCCATGCGTGGCATGATCGTCCGCGACATGTGCGCCACGCCTTCCAACTGGCGCTCGGCCGTCAGCGTGCCGGAGTACCTGCGTGCCCACGGCATCGTCGCTATCGAGGGCGTCGACACCCGCGCTCTTGTGCGCCACCTGCGCGACAACGGCTCCAAGATGGGCATTATCTCGACGGAAATCTTTGACGTCGACGAGCTTGCCGAGCGTCTGGCCACCGCGCCGACGCTGGTGGGCGAGAACCTGGTCAAGACCGTGAGCTGCCCTGAGCCCCACACTTTTGCCGCGTGCGACCTGCCCGCTACGCATGACTTTGCGCTTGCCCCTGCCGCTCCTTCCCGCCACAACGTGGTCGCCTACGACTGCGGCGTCAAGCGCGGCATCCTGGAGGGTCTGGTCCGTGCCGGCTGCGACCTCACCGTCGTGCCGTGGGATACGCCCGCCCAGCAGGTGCTCGACATGAATCCCGACGGTGTCTTTTTATCCAACGGCCCCGGCGACCCCGATGCCGTGGTGGAGACCTACGAGCAGGTACAGCAGCTGATCGGCAAGGTGCCGGTCTTTGGCATTTGTCTTGGTCACCAGATGATCAGCTTGGCGTGCGGTGCCCAAATGGAAAAGCTTAAATTCGGTCACCGTGGCGGTAACCAGCCGGTTATGAACCTGGTGAGCCGTCGCGTGGAGATCACCGCGCAAAACCACGGCTTTGGCCTGCTGTTCCCCAGTCTGGGCAAACTAATCCCGGAGCTTTCCGGCGGCGAGACCGAGCATGCGGCCGATGGCGACCTGCGCGCCTGGGTGCGTCGCGGCATCGCGCCGGTCGTGATGAACGAGCGCTTCGGCCGCATTCGCCTGACGCACGTGAACCTCAACGACGGCACCGCCGAGGGCATCCAGCTGCTCGACGCCCCGTGCTTCTCGGTTCAGTACCATCCCGAGGCCTCGCCCGGCCCCACCGATGCTCACTATCTCTTTACCGCCTTTACGCGACTCATGGACGGCGAGGAGAACTATCTGGACATCGACACCGCGAAGGACCGCCTTGCCGGCTGGAACTTTGCTGAGTCCGAGAACGCCGCGA
The DNA here is from genome assembly GCA_036304385.1 of Collinsella sp. GTDB lineage: Bacteria > Actinomycetota > Coriobacteriia > Coriobacteriales > Coriobacteriaceae > Collinsella. The sequence continues at coordinate 52,608 of JAXIYS010000078.1, forward strand.
CCGAGACCGAGGAGAACTAACATGCCGAAACGTACTGACATCAAGCGTATCCTCGTCATTGGTTCGGGCCCCATCGTTATTGGCCAGGCCTGTGAGTTCGACTACTCCGGCGCCCAGGCCTGCAAGGTGCTCAAGGAGGATGGCTTTGAGGTCATCCTGGTCAACTCCAACCCGGCGACCATCATGACCGACCCGGGTCTTGCCGACCGCACCTATGTCGAGCCTATCACCGCGGAGTTTATCGAGTGCGTAATCAAGAAAGAGCGCCCGGACGCGCTGCTGCCCACGCTGGGCGGCCAGACCGGTCTGAACGCCGCCGTCGAGCTGGCAAAGGATGGCACGCTCGACAAGTACGGCGTCGAGATGATCGGCTGCGACCTGGCCGCTATCGAGCGCGGCGAGGATCGCAAGCTCTTTAACGAGGCCATGGCCGAGATCGGCCTGGAGGTCGCGCGCTCGGGCTATGCCTATAGCGTGGCTGACGCCGAGGCCATCGCCGAGCGCGTGGGCTATCCCTGCGTGCTGCGTCCGAGCTTTACCCTCGGCGGTGCCGGCGGCGGCATCGCTCACACCCACGAGGAGCTTGTCTCCATCGTGAGCCAGGGTCTTGAGCTCTCGCCCGCCCACGAGGTGCTGGTCGAGGAGTCCATCGAGGGTTGGAAAGAGTATGAGATGGAGGTCATGCGTGACCACGCCGGCAACGGCATCATCGTGTGCTCCATCGAGAATCTCGACCCCATGGGCGTGCACACCGGCGACTCCATCACCGTGGCGCCGGCGCAGACGCTCTCCGATCTTGAGTATCAGCGCATGCGCGTGGCCTCGCTCGCCATTCTGGAGAAGATCGGCGTCGAGACCGGTGGCTCCAACGTGCAGTTTGCCGTGAACCCCAACACCGGTCGCTTGATCGTCATCGAGATGAACCCGCGCGTGAGCCGTTCGTCTGCGCTGGCCTCCAAGGCCACGGGTTTCCCCATCGCTAAGGCCGCCGCGCGCCTGGCTGTGGGCTATACGCTCGACGAGATCGTCAACGACATCACCAAGGCCACGCCCGCCTGCTTTGAGCCCACGATCGACTACTGCGTCGTTAAGGTGCCGCGCTTTGCCTTCGAGAAGTTCAAGGGTACCGACCCCACGCTCACCACGCGCATGAAGGCCGTGGGCGAGATCATGGCGATCGGCCGCACCTTTGAGGAGGCCTTCGGCAAGGCCATGCGTTCGCTGGAGGACGGTCACCAGGGTATCTGCGCCGGTGGCAAGGAGGGCGCCGACAAACTGAGCGACGAGGAGCTCACTCAGGCCGTGGCAACCCCGACTGAGCACCGCATTTTCTTTGTGGTCGAAGCCCTGCGCCGCGGCTGGGATGTCGCACGTATCCATGCCATCTGCGGCATCGACCCGTGGTACCTCAACCGCATCAACGACATGGTGCAGGTCCAGGAGAGCGTCCGCGGCCTGCGTGTGGAGGACATTGACGCCGACGCGATGCGCCTGCTCAAGCAGTACGGCACGAGCGACGCCGAGATCGCTGCGCTGACTGGCTCCGATGAGCGCTTTGTGCGCGCTTACCGCAAGGGTCTTGGCGTGGTCCCCAGCATGAAGACGGTCGACACCTGCGCTGCGGAGTTCTCGAGCGCCACGGAGTACCACTACAAGACGTATGAGAACATCTACCGCACGAGCCCGGATGCCAAGAAGTGCGTGGCTCCCGACGAGACCACGCCGGCGGACAAGCCCAAAGCGATGATCCTGGGCGCCGGCCCCAACCGCATTGGTCAGGGTATCGAGTTCGATTACTGCTGCGTGCACGCGAGCTACGCGCTGGCGGCCCGCGGCTTCGAGACCATCATGGTCAACTGCAACCCCGAGACCGTCTCGACTGACTACGACACGTCCGACCGCCTTTACTTTGAGCCGCTCACCTACGAGGACGTCATGGACGTCATCGATGTTGAGCGTCCCGACGGCGTCGTGGTGACGCTCGGCGGCCAGACTCCGCTTAAGCTGGCGCGCATGCTCGAGGAGAGCGGCGTGAACATTATGGGCACCAAGCCCGATGCCATCGACTTTGCCGAGGACCGCGAGCGCTTCGCCGCTTTGCTCGATAAGCTGGGCATCATGTACCCGCCGGCGGGCCAGGCCACCTCGTTTGAGGAGGCCGAGGCCGTGGCCGCGCACATCGGCTACCCGCTGCTGGTGCGTCCGAGCTACGTGCTGGGCGGCCGCGGCATGATGATCGCCTACGATGCCGAGCATCTGCGCGATTACATGGCCGAGGCTGCGCGCATTAGCCCCGACTACCCGGTGTATCTGGACCGCTTCTTGGAGGGTGCGATCGAGTCCGACGTTGACGCCCTGTGCGACGGCGAAGAGGTCTACATCGGCGGTATCCTGGAGCATATCGAGGAGGCCGGTATCCACTCTGGTGACTCCGCGACGTGCATTCCGCCGTTTAGCTTTAGCGAGAGCCTGCAGGCGAAGCTCCGCGAGACCACGCGCCGCATCGCGATGGCGCTGGGCGTGCGCGGCCTGGTCAACGTGCAGTACGCCATCAAGGGCGAGACCGTCTACGTGATTGAGGCAAACCCGCGCGCGAGCCGCACCGTGCCGTTTATCTCCAAGGCCACCGGCGTGCCGCTGGCCAAGTGCGCGGCGCGTATCATGGCGGGCGATTCCATCGCGAGCCTGGGCCTGCCGAGTGACGAGCGTCAGCTGGACTGGTTCTGCATGAAGGAAGCCGTTATGCCCTGGGGCCGTTTCCCGGGTGCCGACGTTATCCTAGGGCCCGAGATGAAGTCGACGGGCGAGGTCATGGGTATCGCCAAGAGCTATCCCGAGGCATACGCCAAGACGCAGCTGGCGATCGACTACAAGCTGCCCGATCCGAGCTGCGGCAAGGTGTTCATCAGCGTGTGCGACCGCGACAAGCGCCATATCCTTTCGGTCGCCCGCATCCTGCGCTACCTGGGCTTTGACATCTGCTCTACCGAGGGTACGGCGCGCGTCCTGCGCGGCGGCAACGTGACGTGCGAAGTCGTGGAGAAGATCAGCGGCCCGCACGACGGCGAGTGCCCCAACATCGGCGACCTCATCGCCGATGGCAAGATTGCGGTGATCATCAACACGCCGTACGGCCCGGGTTCTCGTGGCGACGGCTTCCTGCTGCGCACCGAGGCCGTGCGCCGCGGCGTGACCTGCGTGACGGCGATGTCTGCGGCCAACACGTACGTGAGCGCCATCGAGGCTGTGCGCGAGGACCAGCAGGGTCACGGCAGCGCCAACGACATGGGCATGGACGTCATCGCCCTGCAGGACCTGCCGCAGCGCACGGTGTAGTTGACCTGGCCGGCCGGGGCGGGAGGGGCCGAGATTTCCCCCTTTCGCTCCGGCTGCAAGCAGAGTCGCTCAGGAGGAAACACGGCCCCTCCCGCCCCGGCCTACGGTGACTCAATTGCACCGTGTGCTGCCGAAGGGGCTTTGCGCGATGACTAGGGCTAAATAAAAAGTGTGTGTGGGCTCCTTCGTTCATCCGAACGAAGGAGCCCACATTTTTTATTTCAGCCAACGTACGTCATAGCAATCCCCGGTAGGTCGAAGGTGCTCTGCGGCGGCCCGGTGTTTTCATCTGAACGACTTTGCGCAGCAACCGGAGTGAAGATGAAAACACCGGGCCGCCGCAGAGCACCCACAGACCGCAGGGACGGGAGCAGCTATACTACTCTCAGTAGTTAAGGGTCGCGGATTCGCCGCGTCACCGCTCTCAACAGGAGGTCTTTGTTTATGGCAGATCAGAAGCCGGTTGTCGGGATCATCATGGGCTCCAAGTCCGATCTGGGCGTTATGGAAGGTTGCACCGCCGAGCTCGAGGCACTGGGCGTGCCCTATGAGCTCGTGATTGCAAGTGCACACCGCACACCGGCGAAGGTCCATGAGTGGGCCTCGACCGCTGCCGACCGCGGCATCAAGGTGATTATCGCTGCCGCCGGCAAGGCTGCTCACCTGGGCGGCGTCGTGGCTGCGTTTACGCCGCTGCCGGTCATCGGCGTGCCTATGAAGACGAGCGATCTGGGTGGTATGGACTCGCTGCTGTCGATGGTACAGATGCCTTCGGGCGTGCCCGTTGCCTGTGTGGCCATCAACGGTGCCAAGAACGCTGCCATTTACGCCACGCAGATTCTGGGCGCATGCGACCCCGAGTACCGCAAGGTTATCGAGAAGATGAAGCAGGAGATGGCTGACGCCTAAGCGCTCTGCCAGTCCATTTGTAGCATAAGGAGAGCCATGTCCGACTATCAGGGAAAGCGTTTTTCGGCTTCTCGGATTCCCGATCCAGCCAAGTCGGGAGCAGCCCGCGCGCCGCAGCAGGGTCGGACATCCTCTCCTCAACAGCCGCGCGCGCCGCGCCCCGTGACGCCGGCGAAGCATCGCCGTCAGGATACGCTGGCTGCATATCATCCTTCGTCATACAGTACGGCCAAGAAGTCACCTCGCTCTTCGGCGCATACCGCGCCATCGAGCTATACCGAGCCGCCGCGCAAAAAGCGCCGCTCCGTCATTCCCATTCTGCTCATCATCATCGGCATTGGCCTGATCGTTGCTGCGGCCGCCATCTTTATCAACGCGCAGATTGGCTATAAGCAGGCGAGCGAGTCGTATCAAAAAATCGAAAAGCAATATGTGAGCGACAAGGACGCAAGCGGCGTGCCAATTATCGACTTCAATGCGCTTGCCCAGACAAATCCCGAGGTTGTGGGTTGGATTTACGCGCCCGGCACCAACATCAACTACCCCGTGGTGCAGACCAACAACAACTCCAAGTACCTCAACACGCTGTTCGACGGCACCGCCAATGCCTCGGGAGCCATCTTCTTGGATAGCGACGACACCGCGCCGGGTATGGTGGATCAGCAGACTACGATCTATGGTCACCACATGAACGACGGATCGATGTTCAACGTGATTTCGGACACCACTGATCAGGCGACGTTTGATAGCATCGAGTTTGTGTATTACATCACACGGGATGCTACGTATAAGCTGCGACCACTGGCGACCAAAGTTGTCGAGGACACGTATGCCAAGGCGCGCACGCCTAATTTTGATGGCGATGATGGGCTCAAGAACTACCTGTCCGAGATGCTCGACGGTGCTTCTGCCGTGGCGAGCGATGCCACCGATCGTGCCGCTTCGGCAACCAAGGTCGTAACGCTTGTGACCTGTCGTTCGTTATCGCTGAGCAACACACGTGCCGTCATGGTGCTCACGCCGGTCGAGGAATAAAGTGTCCGGGAGCCCCGTCCCAAAAAGACTACCCTGGAAATCAAAAGGAGATATGATGCTTGAAAGCGGCAAATCGATGCCTTCGGTTGATGCTTGGCTGCGCGAAGCCAAGGCCGATGTTTCGGCGGCTGATTGTGGGATGTACCTGACACACAATGGCGTGGTGCGTGCGACGCCTAAGTCCGAGGTGCGTGGGGTCGAGACAGATGGTGTGGCGCCTGGACATAAGGTGGGCGGCATGGTGTTTGGCTTCGATGCCGAAAAGGTGCAGGCTGCTATCGAGGCCACGAGCGCGATGCCGGGTATCGGCTATGTGCGCGTGTGGCTGGCGAGTGGCGAGCTTACCGTGGGCGACGACATCATGCTCGTGCTCATTGGCGGAGACATTCGCCCGCATGTGGTCGATGCGCTGCAGGCGCTCGTCGGTACCATCAAAAATGAGTGTGTGAGCGAGGTCGAGCGCGAGGCGTAAGGCCGGCAGCAGCACTCGACAACAAAAAGCCCGCTGGCAGTTCATCAGTCTGCCAGCGGGCTTTTCTGTGCGTTGGATAATCTCGGCATTGCGTGGCGCTACACGCGCGTCGCATCCTTGGGGCTCATGGTCATGCTCTGGAAGCGGTTCTCCATGTAATCGTTATCGAAATACTTGCCGTAGAACTGCGCGACGGGAATATCCGGCTCCGTGCCGTTGACGCGCTGGTACCAGTAGTCGAGCGACTGTAGCGTCATGACGCCGTCGGCCAGCATAATGACGGTAAAGATGACGGTAGCCGAGTAGCGGCTTTTCCACGGAATCATGTTGATGAGCTTGAGCAGCCTCGGCAGCAGCAGCTTGATCCAGATAAGGCCACCCAGGCCCCACAGGCAGGCAAAGCCCGTACAGGTGCGTCCGCCCGTAAGGACGGCGAGTGGGTCGGGCATGCCGAACAGTTTCATGTGCGAGTAGCTCCACGACACCACGCCAAATGAGGTCTGCATAAACCAGCCTACAAACACCTCGAAAGCGCCGCCGATCAGGGCACTTACCAGGAAAATGATCAGAGGATTCTTTTTATAGAAGCGGTTGAGCGCCATGGTCATGAGCACCGCGCCAAATCCGTAGATGGGGCTAAAGGGGCCAAATAGCATACCGGCACGGTCCTGATAGACGCCGGGATCGACGACGACCATATGCCAGACTTCCTCGAGAATGAGACCTAACACGCTGCAGACGAAGAATACCCAGAACAGGTTGAAGTAGTTGAGCTTGATGTAGCCCTCGCCGGTTTCGTCGCGGCCGAGCATCCCCTCGGCGGCGGCATCGCGGTCGAGCATCTCTTGCAGACGGCGCTGCAGTTCGCGCTCCTGGCGTAGCGTGGGGTCGACGGTGGCCGACAGCGCAATGAGGATACCGAGCTGAATGGCGGGGCGCAGCAGGAAGGGTCCGATACCCTGGAGCATCACGTCAACTAAAAGCTCCACGACGGTAAATGCGATGAGGACGTAAGACAGGCGGGCGGCATTGCGCCGCTGGTCCTTGATGAGGTCCAGGCCAAAGACGATCAAGATGATCGCGCTTGCCGCCGAGAGCATAATGCCGGCGACGATAAGGCCAACCGCGACCAGGGTGTTATCACCGAGTTTAGCGGCGGCGTTGCCGTTAATGAGTGCGGTGATGACCTGCCACATAAAGACGGCGACCGACGGGAGTGTGCCCACGCCGGACAGGATGCACAGGACGGCGTACACTTTAATGATGAGGGGAATCTTCTTGACCTCCGTGGCGCTGGGGACGCTGGGGTCGAGTTCGTTTCGATCCATACAGAACCTTTCTCGCTTTGTCCTAGGTTACTAGGATACGCCGCCGACCTGCTAAAAGACAGGACGAACGTCCCAATTGCAACTTTGCAATCCCCAACGGTGGACGCGGCGGCCATATGGGGGCGCGGGCGCTTGCACTGGGCAGACCAATAAAATGTTTGGCCGCAAAACGGATTATTAGCTCGGTGGGCTTTTAAAAAGCGCTGCTCATGCGCTGGGGAGCGCGTCGCGCCGTGCGTATAATAAGGCGGGTAACGCCAAAATACGAGGCTCTGAGGGGATGCCATGTCTCAAGAAACCATCCGCGCGGCCGAGCGCGCCGCGGGACAGGTGAACGCCATGTCGACGTATGATCCGGACTCTGACCAGCTGCATGAGGAATGCGGCGTTTTTGGTGTCTGGGCGCCCGATCGCGACGTGGCTCGACTGACGTACTTTGGCCTGCGTGCACTGCAGCACCGTGGCCAAGAATCGGCGGGAATCGCTGTTGGTGACGGCGGTACGGTTATGGTCCGCAAGGATCTGGGCCTGCTCGACCGCGTGTTCTCCAATGCCGACTTGTCGACGCTCTCCGGTCAGCTGGCCGTGGGTCATGTGCGCTACGGCACCGCCGGCGCCAAGAGCTGGGAAGCCTCTCAGCCGCACCTCTCTACCATCAATAGCGTCATTATCGCGCTCGCGCACAACGGCACCCTCGTCAACACCGACGAGCTGCGCCGCCAGCTGATCGAGCTGGGCGTGCCGTTCCTCTCCAACTCGGATTCCGAGGTCGCGACCAAACTCATCGGCTACTTTACCCAGCGTACGGGCCACCTGCGCGAGGGCATTCGTAAGACCATGGAGCTCGTGCGCGGCGGCTACGCCATGACGCTCATCAACGAGCAGGCGCTCTACGCATTCCGCGATCCGCATGGCATTCGCCCGCTGGTGCTGGGCAAGCTCGTGGACGAGGGCCTGGACCAGGCCGATGCCGCTTCCGTTTCGCAACTGCCGTCGCAAGACGACGCCGCGACGGTCGACGCTGCCACCCATGTCACCCGCGCCGGCGGCTGGGTCGTCGCATCTGAGACCTGTGCACTCGATATCGTGGGCGCCGAGTACGTCCGCGACGTCCGTCCCGGTGAGATTTTGCGCATCAGCGCCGAGGGCCTTGTGTCCGAGCAGGGCGTGCCTGCCGCCGAAGAGCCTGCTAACTGCATCTTTGAGCAGGTCTACTTCGCTCGCCCCGACTCCATCATGAACGGCAAGAGTGTCTACGCTTGCCGTTATGACATGGGTCGTCAGCTGGCACATGAGGAGCCCGTCGAGGCCGACCTGGTCATCGGCGTGCCCGACTCCGGCCTGCCGCCCGCGGAGGGCTATTCGCACGAGAGCGGCATTCCCTTTGGCGAGGGCCTCATCAAGAATCGTTATGTGGGCCGTACGTTTATCGAGCCCACGCAGGAGCTGCGAGCCATGGGCGTGCGCATGAAGCTCAATCCGCTGCGCGACAACATCGAGGGCAAGCGCCTGGTCGTCATCGACGACTCCATCGTGCGCGGCACCACCATGGTGCAGCTCGTCAAGATGCTGCGCAACGCCGGCGCCAAGGAGATTCACATCCGCATCAACTCGCCCGAGGTCATCTGGCCGTGCTTCTACGGTATCGATACCGACGTGCAGTCGCAGCTCATCAGCGCCAACAAGACGGTCGAGGAGATCTGCGAGTACATCGGCGCCGATTCGCTGGCCTTCCTTTCGGTCGAGGGCCTGCTGAAGGTCATGCCCAAGGGCGGCTACTGCGATGCGTGCTTTACCGGACGCTACCCCGTGGCGATTCCCGAGAGCTTTGGCCGCGACAAGTTCATGGAGGGCTTTAAGCCCCGCAACCTGGATAAGCCGCTGCATTTTGACGACGACGCCGTGGTCGAGAAATACGATGACCGCAGCTGGGAAGAGGAGCACGGCGAGGCCTAAAACCTGCCATGTGGGGACAGGTTTATTTTGGTAGGTTTTACCAACTGTTTTGTTGATATGACGGCGCGTGCTGTTATGGCGCGCGCCAAAATGAACGCAACTATGAGCACCGTTTGGCGCCCGTGCGGCGCCACGGTAGTGGGAGAGGAAGGCTCGGATGAGCGACAGCAAGCATGTGACGTACGAGGACGCCGGCGTCGATACCGCCGAGGGTGGCCGCGCCGTCGACGCTATTAAGCAGATGGTCAAGGACACCAACCGCCCCGAGGTTATCGGCGGCATCGGTGGCTTTGGTGGCCTGTTCTCGGCCGCCGCGCTTAAGGATATGGAAGACCCGATCTTGATCAGCGGTACCGACGGCGTGGGCACCAAGCTCGTGCTCGCCCAGATTATGGACCGTCACGAGACGGTGGGCCAGGACCTGGTCGCCATGTGCGTCAATGACATTTTGGCTTCGGGCGCCGAGCCGCTGTTCTTCCTGGATTACGTTGCCATCGGTCACATTGAGGCCGAGCACATGGCAAAGATCATCAAGGGCGTGGCCGACGGCTGCAAGCTCGCGGGCTGCGCGCTCGTGGGCGGCGAGATGGCCGAGCACCCGGGCGTCATGGCCCCCGCCGATTACGACCTCGCCGGCTTTACCGTGGGTGTTGTCGACCGTCCCAAGATGCTCGACCCCGCGAACGTTCGCCCCGGCGATGTGATCATGGGCCTGCCTTCCACCGGCGTGCACTCCAACGGCTACTCACTCGTGCGCAAGGTCATCGGTGTCGACGGCATCAAGCCGGGCACGCCCGAGGCCGCCGCTAAGGCCGAGGAGCTAAGCCGTCCGCTCGAGGAGCTCGGCGGTGCTTCGCTGGCCGACGCTCTGCTGGCTCCCACGCGCATTTATGTGAAGCCGATTCTGGAGCTGCTCCGCGGTGGCGCCAACGTTCATGCCATTGCCCATATTACCGGCGGCGGTATCACCGAGAACCTCAACCGCGCGCTCGCCGACGACGTCGATGCTGTGGTCACCCGCAACGGCGCCGAGATGGGCTGGGATGTTCCGCCCGTCATCACCTACGTGTCGCGTCAGGCCGAGCTCGCGCCCAACGAGGCATGCAAGACCTTCAACATGGGCGTCGGCCTGTGCCTGATCGTCGCCCCCGAGGACGAGGCTGCCGTGACCGAGGCTCTGGTCGCGCTGGGCGAGAAGCCGTTCCGCGTGGGCGAGTGCGTCGAGGGTTCCGGTAAGGTCGTGTACTCCGATGAGCGCTAACGAGCAGATGGCTGCTGCCGAGGGCCTGGGCTTTGTGCCCTACACCCGTCCGACCGGCACCGATACGGCCGAGCCGCTTAAGATCGGCGTGCTTATCAGCGGTTCGGGTACCAACCTGCAGGCGCTGATCGACCTGATCGCCGCCGGCAAGCTCAACGCCTCGATTGAGCTTGTGGTGTCGAGCCGCCCTTCGGCCAAGGGCTTGCACCGCGCCGAGCGTGCGGGCATCCAGACACTCACGCTGTCCAAGGATGTCTATGCCGACCCCATCGCGGCTGACGAGATCATTGCGCATGAGCTGCTCGAACGCGGCTGCGAGTACGTGGTGATGGCCGGTTACATGCGCATGGTGCACACGCCGCTGCTGGCGGCGTTTCCCAATCGCGTGGTCAACCTGCATCCGGCGCTGCTGCCGAGCTTTACCGGCGCCCATGCGATCGACGATGCGTTTGCTCGCGGTGTCAAGGTGACCGGCGTGACCGTGCACTTTGCCAACGAGATCTACGACAACGGCCCCATCATCGCCCAGCGTGTGCTGGCTGTTGAGGAGGGCTGGGACGTCGACACGCTCGAGGAGCACATTCACACGATCGAGCACGTGCTGTATCCCGAGGTCGTGCAGATGCTCGCCGACGGCCGCGTCCACGTGCTGGAGAGCGGCAAGGTCGCAATTGATGCGCCGCGCGGCTAGTGGCGCACAGTACAATTTAGCCGAGTAGTCAGGGTGGTCATTGGCGCCAAGGCGCAAGTGGCCATCCTTTGTTTTTGGCAGTCATTGGGGACGTTCTTAAACGACTAGTCATTGGGGACGTTCTTGAATGACTAGTCGTTTAAGAACGTCCCATGTGACTAGGTGAGAGAGGTGAGCGCATGGCGGATAACGAAGCGCTGTTTACGCCTGAGCTGGTGTTTTTTGATTGGGAGTGTGCGACGCCGGATGAGGTGTTTGCGCGGCTCGAGGGTGAGCTTGCCCCACGCGGCTACATTGCCGAGGGTTGGCTCAACGCCGTCCGCACGCGCGAGGACGCTTATCCCACGGGTCTCGCTATGCCGGCGGCAAACATCGCCATTCCGCATACCGATCCGGGATTTGTGGCCAAGCCCTATATCGCGGTGGTAAAGCCCGTCACACCTGTGACGTTCAACGCGATGGCGGGCATGGGCGCCCCGGTGCCGGCGCAGATCGTCATCAACCTGGGCATTGCCGAGCCGGGCGGTCAGGTCGAGGCGCTTCAGGCACTCATGAATATCTTTATGGACACCGACGCTGCAACCGATGTACTCGGCCAGACCACGCCCCAAGGCATGGTCGACGCCATCCGTCGCCACTTCTAAGTCCGGCGCTGGGGACCGTCCCTAACCGCCGGCAGAAAAGGAACGTCCCTAACTGCCAACTGCCAGACCTGCCCCCTTTGCACCAAAATGGTGCAGATTAACCTGTCCCCCATGCACCAGGTGTGCCGCGGGGGCTGCGTTGTGACACAATGGCGTTTGTTCGATTCGTGATGCGAAAGGCCAAACATGGCAAATAAGAAAAAGAACCCCGAGGTCGCGCCGACGCCCGAGCAACAGGCTCGTGCCACCTCCAGCTCTCGCAAGAAGCAGCGCAAGACCTATGTGTCCAAGACCGTCAAGATTGTCCTGGTGGTCGTCGGCGTGCTGGCGATGCTGCTCTCCGTTTCGGCCATGGCGTGCTCCGGCCTGATGTCGCAGACCGAAAGCGCCGGCTCGGGCTATAAGCTCACTGGTGGTGTGGCGGCCACTATCAACGGCACCAACCTCACCGAGGACACCGTGACCAAGCAGATTATGAGCATGCGCACGTCCTATGGCTACACCAAGGACAAGGACTGGGCCCAGTATCTGGTCGACAACGACCTCACGCCCAAAAAGTACCGCAAGCAGCTCATCGATTCCTACACGCAGCAGATTCTGCTTCAGCAGGCGCAGAAGGAGAACGGCGTGACGGTGTCGGACGAGGAGGTCGAGAAAGCTTGGAAGGACGCGTGCAAGAGCGCGGGCGGCGCCAAGACTTTTAAGAAGACGCTTAAGACCTACGGCTACACCGAGGACACCTACAAGGATTCGCTCAAGGAGAGCCTGGCACAGCAGAAGCTCAAGGATGCCGTGGCACCCACCAGCAAGCCCAAGGACAGCGAGATTGTCGATTACATCAATGAGAACCTGTCCAACTACAACGATGCCCGTCGTTCGTCGAATATCCTGATCAAGGTCGATTCTGACGCTTCCGACAAGGATAAGGCCGCCGCCAAGGCCAAGGCACAGGAGTGCCTGGACAAGATCAACTCCGGCGAGCTGAGCTTTGAGGACGCCGTGAAGCAGTATTCCGACGACACCGGCTCCAAGGAGAAGAAGGGCGATGTGGGCTGGGACAAGCTCACCACCTTCGTCGACAGCTACCAGGCGGCACTCGAGGGACTCAACAAGGGCGATGTGAGCGACGTCGTCGAGTCGACCTATGGCTATCACATCATCAAGTGCACCGACTACTTCCATGTCGATAATCAGGTCGATGACATTAAGCAGGTGCCCAAGGACATCAAGAAGTACGTCTCCAACGTGGTGAAGACGCAGGCGGCAAGCACCGCGTACAGCGAGTGGCTGGAGCAGTACAAGAAGGACGCCGACATCACCGTTAACCCCATGCCCAAGGACGTGCCGTACAACGTCAGCCTGAAGGGCGTCACCAAGAGTTCGACCGACAATTCGTCGACGACTGAGTAATCATGGGGCGGCGCTCGAGTGAGTGCCGCCCGCACTATTGAGGAGGATTTGCAGATGACCAACGAAGAGCTGCAGAAGGAAATGATCGCGGCCATGAAGGCCAAGGACAAGGTTCGCCTGTCTATCATTCGTCAGGTTAAGGCCGAGGTGAAGAACATCGAGGTCAACGAGCGTCGTGATGTGACCGAGGAAGACGTCAACAGCATGATCAAGCGTCTGATTAAGCAGACGAGCGAGACGCTGGAGATGTCCATTAAGGCCGGTACCGACCAGGAGCGTACCGACAACCTGACCGAGCAGGTCAAGATTCTGGAGAGCCTGCTGCCCGCGCAGGTTTCGGGTGAGGAGCTCGAGGCCCTGATCGAGCAGGTCATCGCCGAGCTGGGTGCGACCTCTAAGAAGCAGATGGGCCAGGTCATGGGCGCTCTGGGCAAGGCCACTGGCGGCAACTTCGATAAGCCGGCAGCAGCAAAGATCGTCGGTGCAAAGCTTGCGTAAGTGCCGAGCGGTACATAGTTGATGTTGAGGGGGCGTGACCATTGCGGTCGCGCCCCTTTTTTCTGGGCTGGGTACTCATTGGGGACAGGCTTAAATGAGTACCCAATGAGCGGGCACTCATTTAAGTCTGTCCCCAATGAGTGGGTTAAAGGTTGCGGGTTCTTTACGGGAATGTAGTGTGGGCTGCGGAAACGTGATTCTTTCCGTACAATAGTGCAACTCGTGTAAACGCAGGGAAGGGACATTCATGGCAGACATGATCGAGATCAAGCATCTCAACAAGTACTTTGGCGACCTGCATGTGCTCAAAGATATCAATCTCACCGTCAAGCGCGGCGAGAAGCTCGTAATGATCGGGCCTTCCGGTTCGGGTAAGTCAACGCTCATCCGTTGCGTCGATTATCTGGAGGAGCCCACGTCGGGCGAGGTCGTCATCGACGGTACGCCGCTCACCAAAAAGAATCACCTGGAGATGGCTCGCAAGTACAGCTCCATGGTGTTTCAGCAGTTCAACTTGTATCCCAACATGACGGTGCTGGGCAACCTGACGCTCGCACCCATCAAGCTGCAAAAGAAGAGCAAGGAGGAGGCGACCGAGATCGCCATCGCCGCGCTCAAGCGCGTCGGGATGGCGCATAAGGCCGGCGAGTACCCGCAGAATCTCTCGGGTGGCCAGCAGCAGCGCATCGCCATCGCCCGCGCCCTGTGCACCAAGCAGCCCGTCATCCTGTTTGACGAGCCGACCTCGGCGCTCGACCCCGAGATGGTCCAGGAGGTTCTGGACGTTATGATTGAGCTCGCGCAGGAGGACATCACCATGATCTGCGTGACGCACGAGATGGGCTTTGCGCGCCAGGTGGCCGACCGCGTCATCTTTATGGAGGACGGCCGCATTCTGGAGGAGGGCACGCCCGAGCACTTCTTCGATAATCCCGAGAACCCGCGCTGCCGCGAGTTCCTGTCCAAGATTCTGCACTAGGCGCGGTGATGGACATGACGGATATGATGAGGGCGGCCGTATCGCGCCGTCACTTTTTGCAACTGGCCGGCGCCGGCATGCTTGCGCTGACGGGGACCGCGCTTACCGGTTGCGGCAACTCCACCAGCGGCGAGGGCTCCGACAAGGGGTCCAAGCTTGCGGCCATCAAGTCGCGTGGCCATCTGAATGCCGGCGTTAAGAAGGACGTTCCCGGTTACGGCTATTACGACACCGCCAAGGGCCGCTTTGAGGGCATGGAAGTCGATTTGTGCTACCAGATCGCCGCTGCCGTCTTTGGCGTGAGCTACAAGGAGGCCCGCGCCCAGGAGCTTGTCGAGTTTACCGACGTAACGCCCAAGACGCGCGGCCCGCTGATCGATAACGGCCAACTCGACGTGGTCGCGGCGACCTACACCATCACCGACGAGCGCAAGAAGAGCTGGGATTTCTCGACGCCGTACCGCACCGACTACGTGGGACTCATGGTCAAGAAGCGTTCGGGCTTTACCTCGATTGATGATCTGGATGGCAAGGTCATTGGCGTGAGCCAGGGTGCCACCACGCAGGGCCTGATCGAGCAGATGATTAAGGACAACGGCTTTAGCTGCAAGCCCGAGTTTAGGGCCTTTAGCGGCTATCCCATCATCAAGAGTTCGCTTGATGCCGGCAATATCGACGTCTTTGCCATGGATCGCTCCACGCTGGCCGGTTACATGAACGAGACCGTTGAGCTGCTGCAGCCCGAGATCAAGTTTGGCGAGCAGGGCTACGGCGTGGCGACCAAGAAGGGCTGCGACCTTTCTGCCGTGGTCGATCAGGTGATTTGCGATCGCCTGGCCGATGGCTGGCTCGACCAAGAGGTCAAGACCTGGGGTCTTGTATAGGCGCATCGTCCAAGGAAGGAATCAAATGCTCGAAGGATTATTTGACGCCGACCGTTGGTCGACGACATTTCAAAACATGGGGCCCTTCTGGGAGGGCTTTAGCGTGACGCTGCAGGTGGTCGTTGCCGGCCTGCTGCTGTCGCTGGTGCTGGGCACGCTGCTGGGCGTGTTCTCTACCACTCGCTCGCGCGTGCTGCGCGCCATAAGCCGCGTGTACGTGGAGTTTTACCAGAACACCCCGTTGCCCGTGCAGGTGCTCTTTATGTACATGGCCGGTCCGCAGTTTTTGCAGGCCATAACCGGTGCCGACCAGCCGGTGCGCATCGCGCCGTTCGTGCTGGGCTTCTTGGGCGTGGGCCTGTATCACGCGGCCTACATTTCGGAGGTCATCCGCACTGGTATCGAGGCAGTTCCGCGCGGTCAGATGGAGGCGGCCCAGAGCCAGGGCTTCACCCGTGCGCAGGCGTACTGGTACATCGTGCTGCCCCAGACATTCAAGATCATTCTGCCACCGCTGTGTAACCAGGCGCTCAACCTGGTCAAGAACACGTCGGTGCTGGCGCTTGTGGCCGGCGGCGACCTTATGTACCGTTCCGACAACTTTGTGAGTCTGTACGGTTACCTGCAGGGATACATCGTCTGCTGCCTTATGTATTTCATCATCTGCTTTCCGCTCGCCATGCTGGTGCAGTGGCTCGAGCGCCGCTCCAAGGAGCGTCCGCGCGGCGTGAGCCTGGCCGAGCTGGGGCTCGACAACGTAGAGGAGGCCTAGCGCATGGAAATCTTCAACGCGACCAACCTGCTCTACATTTGGGGCGGCTTTGTTAAGACGATCGAGGTCTCGGCGCTGTCGATCTTTTTCTCGCTCATCTTTGGCACGGTGCTGGCGCTCGTTAAGAGCTATGCGCCCCGCCCGTTCCGTATTTTGGTGAGCGCCTATATTGAACTGTTCCGCTGCACGCCAAACCTGTTGTGGATTCTGTTTATCTACTTTACGGTGCAGGGTTTGGACATTGTGATTTCGACCATCGCCTTTACGCTGTTTACTAGCGCTGTTATGGCCGAGATTGTGCGCGGCGGCCTCAACTCGATTCCGCGCGGCCAGTTTGAGGCGGCGCAGAGCCAGGGCTTTGGCTTCTTTGCCACCATGCGCTATATCATTCTGCCGCAGACGTTTAAGACGATCATTCCGGCGCTGTTTAGCCAGTGCACGACCGTCATTAAGGACAGCTCGTATCTTTCGGGCATTAACGTGGCCGAGCTCATGTACACGGCAAACGTTGTGATGGCTCACGCGATCGACCTGTCGCAGGTGCTTATGCTCTACGGTCTGGTGTTTGCGATGTACTTTGTGCTCAACTTTGGTATCTCGCTGCTGGTGAGGGCATATCAACGCCGTATCGTGGCCGCATAGTCCTGGTTTCCCAAGCACGGCACCTTGCCCCTCAATCGTCGCTTGCGTACATTTAGTACGCGGCGCTCCTCTTTCGGGGCAATCTGCCGCACTTGGGAAACCAGGACGGTCTAAGTGACAAAATGGGAATCAGGAATTGCCTATTTCTCATTTGTTAGAAAGGAATCGCGATGAGCGATCTGGTGAATAAGAAGAGTCCTGTGGTCATTACCATCGCGCGCGACTTTGGTGCCGAGGGCCACGAGATTGGACGCATCCTCGCCAACGAGTTGGGGATTCCGCTGTACGACAACGAGCTGCTGGTGCGCGCGTCTCTGCGCGCGGGCGAGTCGCTCGATAAGATGGCCGCCTATGACGAACGTCTGGCCGTGGAGAACATGGCGTTCCTGCCCGACCGCTACGATGCGCGCTCGTACTCGGACAAGTTGTTCCAAAAGATGAGCCAGGTGATTTTGGACCTGGGCGAGACCGAGAGCTGCATTATCGAAGGCCGTCTGTCCGATTACCTGCTGCGTAACAACCCCAACCACATTGCCGTGTTGGTGACCGCGCCCTTTGAGGACCGCGTCGAGATCGTGCGCAAGAAGCGTGGCCTTAACAAAAAGAAGGGCGCCAAGCTGGTCAAGCAGCAGCAGAAGGCGCGCGAGGCATTCTACAAGCGCTATAGCGCCGGCAAGTGGAAGATGACGAGCGGCAAGGACATCGTCGTCAACCGCGCCAAGTTGGGACGCGAGGGCTGTAAAGACGTTATCGCCGCCGCCTACCGCTACAAAGTGGCGCAACTCGAAGGCTAACCGACCAAAACCACCACAAGGGGACATGCACCTTGTGGTGGTTTTTGTTTTAGGTAGAGAAAGTCAACTGGTTCTGCCGGGGCCGATCGCTCAAAGAACTCAAGGATGCTCAAAAAACTCAAAGATACTCAAATAAATTATAGATAGTAGGGGCATAATTAAGTTATATGAGTTAAAGGGAGGCTTTATGGCGGCACCGACGGCGTACAGGCAGGCAAATCCATTCACGCCGATGTTCGGACGTGTACCGGCGTATATGGCCGGCCGTGAGCAAATCATCGATGATATGGTGCTGGCGTTTGAAAATGACGACTCCGATCCCAATCTTTGCTCGGTTTTCTATGGTGCGCGTGGTACAGGTAAAACGGCGCTTTTGGCATATCTGTCGTACCGCGCCCAGCAAGAGGGCTGGATTACAGCGAATGTGACGGCCTCGGAGGGGATGCTCGAAGACATTTTGCAGCGCCTCAACGAATCAGCCGCCCATCTGATCGAAAAGCCCGCTTCTAGGCGCGTGAACAGTGTCGGCATTGCCCCCGTAGGAAGCATGAGCTGGGAAAACATCGATGTTGAATTTGAGGGCGCTAACTGGCGTACTAAGATGAACGCTTTGTTTGCTCAGCTTGAAGCGACTGACACCGGGGTGCTTATCGCCGTTGACGAAGTGGATGCATCGTTTGCGCAAATGACGGAGCTTGTTACTACCTACCAGCACTTTGTAAGCGAGAATAAAAAGGTAGCTTTGCTTATGGCGGGGCTGCCGTTTCGCGTGCTGGCGCTGCTGACGGGGAAATCGACATCGTTTCTTCGTCGCGCGGCTCAACATTCGCTGGGATCAATTTCACCGACTGAGGTAAAAGAAGCGTTTCGACTAACGATTGAGGACGGCGGCAAGGCGATTTCTGATGAGGCGATCGACCTCGCTGCCAAGGCGATCGATGGTTTTCCATTTATGTTCCAGTTGGTGGGGTATCGGGCATGGAATGCTTCGCGCCAAGCCTCCGAGGTTTCTATTGAGGATGTCGAACGAGGCGCGAAACTTGCGCAAGAGGAGCTGGAATCGCGAGTTTTCGCTTCAACAGCGGCGGAACTTTCACGAGGGGACCTTGAATTTCTTCGTGCAATGAATCCGGTTGGGACGACGACCAGGCAAGAGCTGGCAGCGAGGCTTAAGAAGAGTTCCGGTTCGATTTCAACGTATAAAAAGCGTCTGGTAGAGGCTGGGGTAATTGAAGAGCCTCTACAAGGACGTTTTGAGTTTGCATTGCCAGGCTTTGGCCGATATGTCGCATCGCTTTACTAGAGGGTCGTTGCTGCGAAGGATCGCTTCGTGTCCCTTTACTGTCTCGACCTGTAACAATAAGCCTGCTTTTAGGGGCCTATCTGTTACAGACTGAGACAAACTGGCAGAGTGGCCTTCTGCTCCGCTCAAACCACCGCAAAGGGGGGCCTTTGTGGTGGTTTTTGTTTTAGGCCGAGGGGAAGGCTTTGACGAGCCCGGCGCGCGTCTGCGTGTCGGTCTTTTGGTAGATAGAGCTCAGGTGGCGCTGCACCATGCGCATCGAGATGCCGAGTTCCTCAGCGACCTGCTTGAGCGGGCGTTCATCCTGGGTCACGGCTATGAGCACGTCGACTTCACGCGGGGTGAGAGCGTGGTTGGCGATGAAGGCCTGACGCTGCTCCTCGATACTCGGCGCTGCCAGTGCTTCCTCGGCAAGCTGTTGATGTTTACGCTCCTGCTCGGTTTGGGGTAGGCGGAACAGGCCGGCTGCCACGAATGCCGCGCAGGCAGCGACGAGCAAAACGAGCGCACCGATCATGATGAGAGCAACATTGTCCGAGGTCACGAGCGCCAGCGAGATACCCGATGTGGTGAACGCGCATACGTTGTTGGCCGCGCGACCCATGCCAGCCCATAAGGCGGGCGTGCGCATGCACGGTGCCAGCTGCGTAAAGGTGGCGGTAAAGAACGTGGCAAAAAAGCCCGAGCTCAGGTAAAAGACGACAAGGCCCAGGTTGGGATCGGCCCCGGCCTCCACGGCTAGGATGGAAATGGTCGAGAGCACGGCGATGCCGAACATGACAAGTCCCATGTAACGGCGCTCGGCAAGATCAAAAATAAGACCGGCGGCAAGCCCGCTCGCCGCCAAAAAGAGGCGCGGCCAGGTCTGCACGGCAATGGTGCCGTGGGCGTTGGAGAGTGTGACCACGTTGTCGAGGGTCGAGAACAAGCAGGCAAGAATCATGACGAGCGCGATGCTCCAACATGCCTGCTTGGCGAGGGCGTGTGAGGGCTCGGCAAAGGGGTTGACGGTGGGATTGGGACTCTCGGCAGCCTTTAGGGGAACGGCGCTGAGGGCGGAGATGGCGATCGTCGCTGTGCCAAGGACGATGAGCTCTGCGATACCGCCGCAATTGAGCAGGTTGACGGCGAACTGCATCAGGATGCCCGCGGCATAGGCCGCTCCCGCACCGGTGGCGAGCTTGGGATCATCCTGGAATGCCAACGAAAAGGCGTGGTGAGTGGCGGCGCCTAACAGTCCGAGCCCGAGGAATGCGAGGCATCCCAGAATCTCGAGCGCAAGCGGGCCCGTGGGGGATTGAATCTGGGTCAATCCCAGGATGGCGATGGGAACAGCGGCGTTGACGGCTGCCAGTGAGTGGCCTTTGCGCTGTGCGAGCCCGAGCAGCGGCGCGTATCCGATAAAGCCGAGCATGCTCGCACCCAGAATAAAGCCCTGTGCGATTACAGCGCGTTCGGCACCGGCGAGCAGCCCGACGTTGACGTCGAAGCGAAACTCGGCGGCAAGAAAGACGAAGGTAAAGAGCGCAAGTGCCAAAAGCGCGTTGATTTTAGGCTTACTCGGGTTCAAGAACGGTCCTTTGGGTGGACGAATAATCGTGTCCTCGATTGTAGCGTCCCTGGGACGAGTGTGGCGATGGCGAAATCATATTGAATTAAACCGCAGGTAGAGGCCTAGGTTCGCATCTACGAACCTAGGCGTACGGAGTCATTTGGCACATCTTGGTTGTACAGGACCACCGCAAAGGGGACAGGCACCTTTGTGATGGTATAGCCTTTCGACCAAGGAGGCCGTTATGAACGGAAGTCACTTTGATAAGGAGACCCAGCGCGAACACACCTGCTCGCTGGTTCACGGTACTTGGCGTCGTGCGGGTGCCAAAATCGCTTGCGCTGGAGCGTGCGCGCTTATGGTCGGTCAGTTGCTGCTGCCGAGCGTGGCGCTGGCGACCGAATGCGCCGATCTCACCGCTGCGATGGACGAGCTGGCCGCGGCTCCGGTGACGCCGACGGTTGCGAAGGATGCGGCGGCTCCGGCGCCGGTACCGGTGGCTCCGGCTGCGCCGATGGCTGACGCGGCTCCGGTGGCGCAATCCACAGCAGAACCTCAGCAAGATCAACAGGGCGCACCGGCGGCAATGGCGAACGATACGGTTGCTGCCAACCAAGATGGCTCTTTTGGCGACACCGACGGCTCGTCGGCAAACAGCGCCATCATGTCCTGCGGTGTGACCGATGTTGTTGGCGGCAGCGACGTTAGGGTCAATACGACCGTGGTTCCCCACTACACGGACTGCGTGCTTCCGAGCAATGTCACACTCGAAAAGGGCCAGTCGTATACCTATGATTTTCCCGATGTTGAGGGCGGCATGCCGGATGAGCCGCTCTGCGAACTTGTCGAAACCAAGTACTACCGGGCCGATGCTGCTTCGGGCACCCTGGCTGAAGTCCAGGACGCATCTATGTCCGATGTGACGGCCCGCTTTGAGCCTGTTGGCGATCACATGAGGCTGACGCTGACCTTTACGGGTGGCGCGGCAGGCGGCTCGTATCGACTCACGCGCAATGAGGCTCTCTATATTGGCACGGCACTGGAGTATACCGGAACTGACTATGAAGGCAGCTCGACTATCCTCAACGAAACCAGGTACGATTATTACCTCCGCTACGTCATCAATAGCGAAATTACGCTTGTTGCATCGGAAAACGAAGCCATCCATAACCTGGACGTCAACGACGTGAAGACCGACTACGCGCCCGGCGAGGCGCCGCGTGCGACCGCGACGATTCCTACCGCCGACGCCGACAAATACGAGATCGCCTATGAGTGCTGGGAGGAAATGGAGCTCGATATGGAATCCGGGGAGTCGGTACCCGTTGCCTTCTGGTATTCCGACCCTGCCAAGTATCCGACGGGCGCGAGGAGGATCGAGCACTTCGAAGAGGGCAAGTTCTACATGTACTCCGTTGAGCTGAGGCTCAAGGGCGACAATACCGTGGCCGATGACTGCAATATGAACGTCAACGGTCATTGGACGCACCACATCAAGACCGTCAACGGCGTCTTCGCCCCAAACGCTGACAATATGCTGTGCGAGCAGCCAATCGACGAATGGCGTGCCATCGACGTTATAGAGATCAACGGCGCCACGACCACCTTCAAGGCGGGCGATAAGCCGGTCTTTACGGCGAATGTTCCGACGGGCTCCAACTCCCTTCCTCAGTGTGAGTACTGGACGGGCAGCGACGGCAGCGAAGTGAACTCTCAGAAGTTCTGGGATCAGAACATCACGAATCACATCGACGCCTTTAAGCCCGGCGTGACCTATCGCTACGGTATCTACCTCAAGTCCGCGCGCGGCTTCTACTTTACGTCCGACACCAAACTGGTGATCAACGGCCAGGAGTGCGGCTACCAGGTCGCGGATAGCGTTTCCGATGAGGACAGCGGCTGGATCTACACCCTGTGGCTCAACACCAATCTGGCGTTTACGCCCGAAGCCACGCCGACTCCCGACCCGCAACCTACGCCGGATCCCAAGCCGACACCGCAGCCTGAGGTGAAGCCCGACACGAAGCCCGTGCAGAAACCGGAGGCTAAGCCTGAGGCGAAACCCGAAGCCAAGTCAGTTGCAACGACAACCACCACGACCAAGACGGTTGAGAAAGCCGCGCCGACCGAGAAGGGCGATGCTGTCCTGGCCGCCACAGGTGACGCCACCGCATTGACGGTCGCTGCTCTGGGCATCGCCGGTGCAACCGTTGCCGCTGCCGGCCTCGCCGCGACCAAGCGCCGCAAGCGCTAGGTTTTGGTGGCAGCGCCCATCCTCGGCTTCAGCAAAATCTCGATCTGTAACATTTGGTCGCCCAAAACGGCCCTAGATGTTACAGATTTAGATGAACCGAATGGCTGCCAACCTAACGTCTCGATCTGTAACACGTAGCGAGGAATCTGGTCTCTAACTGTTACAGATTGAGATAAAGAGGAGGCGGCTGGAGCAATATCTCGATCTGTAACAACTACGAGGCTCAACGGGCTCCAGATGTTACAGATTGAGACAAAACGACCGGCCAAGCCCCCGACCACCACAAAGATGCCTGTCCCCTTTGTGGTGGTCGGGCGGCCGGCATAGAAAAAAGTCCCCGCCGGGCGCGTGCTCGACGGGGACTTTGCCGTTTGGTGGCTAGCGCTGCAGGTGATTACTCGCCCAGCAGGCTCTTGGTGATCGAAGCGGCGGCCTTCTTGCCGGCGCCCATCGCCAGAATGACCGTAGCGGCACCGGTGACGATGTCGCCGCCGGCCCAGATGCGGGGATCGGTGGTCTGGCCGGTCTCCTCGTCGGCGACGATGTAGCCCCACTTGTTGAGCTCCATCTTGCCACCGATCTTCTTTGCGAAGGGGTTGGCGTTGGTGCCGATAGCCGAGATCGCGACATCGCAGGGAATCTCCTCGATGGCGCCCTCGATGGGCACCGGGCGACGACGGCCGGACTCGTCGGGCTCGCCGAGCTCCATCTTCTGGACCTTGACGGCGCACACGGAGCCGTCCTCGCCAGCGACAAACTCGAGCGGGGAAACGAGCGGCAGAACCTCGACGCCCTCGGCCTTGGCATGGTGCAGCTCGGCGCGACGGCAGGGCATCTCGTCCTCGGTACGACGGTAGGCGATGATGGCGTGCTCGGCGCCCAGGCGCTTGGCGGTACGGACGGCGTCCATAGCCACGTTGCCGCCGCCAAAGACAACGACGTTCTTGCCGTGCTTGGTGGGGGTGTCGTACTCGGGGAACTTGTTGGCCTTCATCAGGTTCACGCGGGTGAGGTACTCGTTTGCGAAGAAGACGTTGGGCAGGTTCTCGCCGGGGACGTTGAGGAACTTGGGCAGGCCAGCGCCGGTCGCCACGTAGATGGCGTCGAAGCCCTGCTCGAACAGCTCCTCGGCCGTGGCCATGTTGCCCACGACGGAGTTGTACTCAAACTTGACGCCCATGTCCTCCAGGCCGTCAATCTCGCGCTTGACGACTGCCTTGGGCAGACGGAACTCGGGGATGCCGTAGACCAGCACGCCGCCGCCGGTGAAGAATGCCTCGAAGACGGTGACGTCAAAGCCGTTGCGGGCGAGCTCGCCGGCGCAGGTGATGCCGGACGGGCCGGAGCCGACGACGGCGACCTTCTTGCCGTTCTTGGGGGCCATCTTGGGCGTGGAGGCGAGCTCGGGGCGGTCACCCAGGAAGCGCTCGAGCTGGCCGATGGCCACGGGCTCGGACTTCTTGCCACGGATGCACTTGCCCTCGCACTGGTTCTCCTGCGGGCAGACGCGGCCGCAGATGGCGGGAAGCATGGAGTCCTCGCGGATGGTGTCGAGAGCGCCGCCGAAGTCCTTCTCGCGGATCTGCTCGATAAAGCGGGGGATGTTGATGTTGACGGGGCAGCCCTCAACACAGAACGGCTTCTTGCAGTTGAGACAGCGCTCGGCCTCGGCCAGCGCCATCTCCTCGGTGAAGCCCTTGTCGACGGGGCGGAAGTCGCAGGCGCGCTCGGCAGCCGGCTCCTCGTTATCGGGGGTGCGGGGCGACTTCATATCGGCAACGAAACGACCGTTAACTAGTGGCATGCGCAGCTCTTTTCCTCATAGGCCTTGAGGGACGCGCCCTCTTCGGAACGGTAAGCGGCCTGGCGGGCACGAAGGTCATCCCAGTCGACCAGGGTAGCATCGAAGTCGGGGCCGTCGACGCAAGCGAACTTGGTCACGCCGCCCACCTCGACGCGGCAGCAGCCGCACATACCGGTGCCGTCAACCATGATGGGGTTGAGCGACGCGGTGATGGGGGTGTCGTACTTCTGGGCGGTGAGGGTCGAGAACTTCATCATCGGAACGGGGCCGACGCAGAAGACCTGGCTCACGGCCTTGTCCTGCAGCAGGCGCTCCAGCGGAGCGGTGACAACGCCCTGCTCGCCGTAAGAACCGTCATCAGTGGTGATATGGATGTGGTCCTCGTCGAGGAGCTCGCGGAACTGGTCCTCCATGAGCAGGAGGTCCTTGGTGCGGGCGCCCATGATGGCGTGGACCTCATGACCGGTCTCGACCAGGTGCTTGGCGACCGGGAAGGCAATTGCCAGGCCGACGCCGCCGCCAATGACAGCGCAGGGGCCCTCGGCCATCTCGGTGGGAACGCCCAGCGGGCCCACAACGTCGCGCAGCGACTCGCCGGCCTCGTAGGTGGACAGCATCTCGGTGGTCTTGCCGATCACCATGAAGATGAACTCGACCCAGCCCTCGTCACCGTTCCAGCCGGCCAGGGTAAACGGGACACGCTCGCCCGTCTCGTTGGCGCGAACCATGAGGAACTGTCCAGCGTGCGCATGCTTGGCGATTGCGGGCGCCTCGATGCGGAACTTGAACACCTTCTCCGAGAACTGCGTCTTCTCCAGGATCTTATACATAGAACCCCTCTCTTGTTAGGGCTGCCGAACCGTGCCTCCACGGAAATGGACGGTAGCCCGAATAAAACCGTACGCGCACAGGCGTTGTGCAGACATACGGTGCAAATTATACCCTCATGGACATGTCGCTTACGTGTGTCTTTGGCAGGTGGGAGCAGGGTTTATCCACTTTGGCCTACCAAATAGGGGCAGGTTTATTTTGGTCAGCCTTATCGGGTAAAACGGCAAAGGGGGCCGGCCTCGGGTTGTGATGAGGCCGGCCCCCTTTGGGGTGCTATGTGCGTATGGCGGCGCGCGGTTTATTGCGATGCCGCAACTGGGGCGTTTCCGCAGGTAAAACCTGACAAAATAAACATCCCTAAATGGTAGGTTTTAGTGCTTGCCGTTGGCGGAGGCGGCGCCGTTGACGTGGTCGCGGGCATAGACCACGCCGTGCACGATCGCCAGGCCGGCGGCGTCGGCCGCGCGGACGCAGGTGTCCTGGAAATCCTCGGCCTCGCGGGCGCGCAGCTGCTTAAGCACGTAGTCGGCGACGGCCATCTTGCCGGGAGGGTTGCCGATGCCGGTGCGGATGCGGCTGAAGTCGCGGCTGCCCATCTTGTCGATGATGGAGCGCAGGCCGTTGTGGCCAGCATGGCCACCGCCCACCTTGACGCGCACGTCGCCGGCGGGAATATCGAGCTCGTCGTGGATTACGAGCAGCTCCTCGGCCTTGATCTTGTACTCGCGGCAGAGCTTGGAGATGGGGCCGCCCGAGGTATTCATGTACGACTGCGGCTTGACCAGCACAATCTGACGCTTGCCGCCCTCTTCCTCGGGGTCGTTGATGTTGATGAGCGCGACCTCGGCGCCGGCCTGGTTTTTCCAGTACGTGACGCCGGCCTGACGGGCCAGCTCGTCGATTGCCTTAAAACCGGCGTTGTGGCGGGTCTCGGCATATTCCTCGCCCGGGTTGCCAAGCCCGGCAACCATGCGAATCTTGAGCGGCTGTGCAGCTGCCATGTTTGTCCTCCGTTACGTAAATAGTTCAATCAACGACAAAGGCTACCACGCCCGCCGAAGGCGAGGCTTTGCTTCAGCGAAATCCCACCAGACAAAAGCACGGCCGCGGCAGAGCGAGCCGCCGGAACAGAAGAAACCCCCGCGCGACCTTTGCGAAGCAAGGGGGAGCGCGGGGGTTTCTTCTGTTCCGGCGGCGATGCGTTGGGTTGCAAGGACGATGCGACTACAGCGCGAAGTCGCCGCCGACGAGCGTGGAGACGGGCTCCTCGTGGTAAACGGCGGAGATGGCCTGAGCGAACTCCTCGGCGACCGAGATGGTCTTGATCTTGCCGCCGACCTCGACGGGAATGGCGTCGGTGACGACGCACTCGACGATCGGGGCGTCGTTCAGGCGCTCGATGGCCGGACCGGAGAAGATGCCGTGGGTGGCGCAGACGTAGATGTCGCCAGCACCCATAGCCTTGAGCTCCTTGACGTTGGCGCACAGGGTGCCCGCGGTGTCGATCATGTCGTCGTTGATGA